>JABJPQ010000355.1 GCA_018663815.1 Halobacteriovoraceae bacterium
GGATTGCACTCATATAAGCCTCTTTAGCTTTCTCTTCTAAATTCTGTGTCATCTCAGTTGCAATAAAACCAGGACACACGGCATTACAACGAAATTTTCTTGATGCAAGTTCTTTAGCATATGACTTCGTATAGCCAATGAGACCTGCTTTAGAAGCAGCATATACGGTTTGAGCGGTATTTCCCATTAAGCCAACCACAGAGCTCATATTTACGATAGAGACGTCTTTAGCCTTTAAGAATTGGCGGCTAAGATGGTTCGTTAGCACCATAGATGCTTTAAGGTTTGTGCCTAAGATAGCATCAATATCTTCTGGTTTAACTCTAAGAGCTAGTTGGTCTTTAGAGATACCCGCATTATTAACAAGTCCAGCAATCGCGCCATTTTCTTTTACAAAGGCATCGAGATTTTTTTTCATGCTATCATAGTCGGTGACATCAAATTCCACCGCAGTTACTTTGCTCGCACCTAAAGATTGAAAATAATCTTTTAGTTCATTGGCCTTTTCTGGGTTACTTCTATAGTTAAAAACCACGTGAGCCTTTTGCTTTGCCAGGGCTTCACAAATGGCCTTACCAATACCTCGACTTGCTCCAGTTACGAGCACGGTTTTATTTTCTAAGTCAGGATAGTTCATGCAAAAAACTCCTCAAGTCCAGCAAAGCTGTCTTTTGAATCTAGGGTATATGTTTTAAATGTTTTATTTATTCTTTTATTTAAACCAGAGAGAACTTTTCCGGGTCCAACTTCAATACAAATTGTCTCGTCCGGAAGTGTTGCAATACTTTGACTCCAAAGAACACTGCCACAAACTTGTTCAATAAGATTTTGTTTAATTGTTTCACCGTCAGTGCTGTATTCCTTAGCATCAATATTTGCGATGTAAGGAGTATCATTATTTTTAAACTCAATTGTATTTAAAAAGTGAGTTAGTTTTTCTTTCGCTGGGGCCATAAGGCTTGAGTGAAATGGAGCTGAAACAGGAAGCTCTTTGGCCATCTGTTTTCCTGCGTAGTTTTCTTTTAACCAAAGAACCGCTTTATCAGCCGCATTTGCATGGCCTGAGATAACAATTTGAGTTGGATCATTAAAATTTGCACACATAACTTTTTCATCAGTCGTTGAAACAGATTCGCAAGCCTTGATTACAATATCGGCAGGAACCCGTAAAATAGCAAACATTTTTCCAAGTCCAGCAGGAACTGCTTCTTGCATATATTTACCACGTAGATTAACTGCTTTAACTGCGTCTTCAAAACGTATGGCCCCAGCCGCAACTAACGCTGAGTATTCACCAACTGAGTGTCCAAGCACTCGATCAATTTTGATTTCTTTTTTAGCTAAAATATTTTTAAGTTGTTCATATAATGCGATTGAGTGAGTGACAATTGCAGGTTGAGTAAATTCTGTTGATTTTAATTTTTCTTCTGGTCCATCGGCACAAATATCAGAAATAGAAAAACCAAGTGCAATATCAGCAGTATTAAAAACATTTTTGCACATATCGGTACTTTGTAAATTCTCTCCCATCCCAACATATTGAGAACCTTGGCCTGGAAATAAAAGAGTAACAGATTTCATTTATCTTTTTCCTTGTTTAATATTTTAGTAAGACGGCACCAGATGTAAGTCCAGCTCCAAAAGCCGCAAATAATATAGTTTGGCCACGCTTAATCCTGCCATCTTCAACAGCTTCATGGAGCGCTGCTGGAATGGAAGCAGAAGAAGTATTGGCATATTTTTGAACATTAATAATGACTTTTTCTTCCGGACATTTTAGTAATTTTCCAGTCGTCTCAATAATTCTCAAGTTTGCTTGGTGAGGAATAAACCAATCTATATCATCAATAGTTAACCCATTTCGCTCGAGTAGTGTTTTGCAATGAGAAGACATAGTCTTAACCGCATTTTTAAAAACAACAGGTCCATCCATTGACATCCATTGCCCATTTCGATCGATAACTTCTTGAGTTACTGGTTCAAGAGCACCGCGAGCTGGTAGTATCAAAGATTCTTTTTTGGAAGAATCACTGCTTAAAACGCTATCAATAATTTGGCCGGGATCATTTTCATCGGCACGGGAAAGAACGACGGCTCCAGACCCATCACCAAAAAGAACACATGTATTGCGGTCTTCCCAGTTATTAAAAGCACTGGCCATCTCTGTTCCACAGACTAAAATATTTTTATAAACACCGGTTTGTATTAAGCTATTGGCCATCGTTAAGCCATAAACCCAACCTGTACAAGCGGCATTAATATCTAGGCAACCACAGTGGTTGGTAATTTCAAGTTTACTTTGGAGACAGCTGGCAGAGTTAGGAAACATCATGTCTGGGAATGTAACTGAAAATAAAATAAGCTCGATATCATTTGGCTTTAAGCCTGCTTTTTCAATGGCAATTTTAGCGGCCCGTGTGGCCATGCCACTAGGAGATTCATCTTTATTGATATCGCCAATACGTCTTTCTTTTATACCTGTTCTTTGAACAATCCACTCATCATTTGTATCAAC
>JABJPQ010000689.1 GCA_018663815.1 Halobacteriovoraceae bacterium
GTTGCGTTTATCGTATCCCACAAGATTAGTATTATAAGTAATGTGAAAGAATAAGAGTATATCCAATGTCTTTTAGTGCATCATCATTTCTTTTTAAAAGACCCTCACCTGCAGCATTACCCATATAGTTAGAACCTATAATGAAAAGGGCAGCATTATTATCTTTGTGATATCTGGCCGAAAGATCAAGGTCGATACTTTCTTCATCATTTAAATGCCTAACTTTAAAGATATGGTTATAAGTAGCTGTGATACCTAACTCAATGCCTTTGGCTGTTCTGTAAGTAGGAGCAACTCTTGCTCTGAGTTCGTACTGTCTTGTTCTATCACCAATATAATCCTTATCAACAAAATAACTTTTGTATCTTAGATAAGATGTATATTTACTTAAATACCATTTACCAGCTATTGGCTTTCCGAAGTAGGCTCTCAGTTGGTAATTGCCATTGGCACCATACCTGCGTTTAAAGAAATCATCTTGTCCAGAGTAAGCTCTTAGTTGCAAACGAAGATCTGCAATACCATTATTTTTAAACTTTGCTGCTTTGTATGTATGTTTTAAGTAAAGATCTTCAAGGTGATCCCGATTTTTGTCTTCACTGTCTTTTAAATCGCCATTAGCTTGTCTAACCTTGTAAACTGCACCGACTTCAAACTTATTATTTTTATTTATGGCGTAGTCTGGCTCTATGAGAAAGTACGTTGATGAGCCCTCAATAGTATAGTCTTTATTTCGGACTACTTCTGAGCCCATTTCTACAGTTGCTCCGAACTTAGTGTTCTTTTTAGGATAGTAGGTTGTGCTTGTTGTTGTAGCAGCTTGCGCTGAAGTTCCAATGGTAAAAATTAATAATGTAAAAAATAATAAGTAATTTCTCATGTATCTCTCTCCCTGTAATGTCTCTCGTGTAGAGATATACAGAAAACAAAGATAAAGAACAAGAGTGATTTCGTAGGAAACTGTTAAAAAAAAATGGCTCCTAGCATTAAGGGTGCAAGAAGCCATGTATTTGAAAATTAATTTAGATAAAACTAATTATAATTTTGAAACTTGAGCAGCAAGACGTGATGTTCTTCTCGCAGCTGTCGCTTTATTCATCCCACTTGATTTACCAAGTTTAGCAAAAAGAGCTTGAACATATGGGTATTGCTTTAAAGCCTCATCCTTAGAACCAGCTGTAATCAAAACTTTTAGTTTTTTGATTTCAGTTCTTAGTCGAGATGTTTTCCATTTTGTTGTTTGTCTTTTCTTTTCATTTTGTTTAATTCTTTTTTTAGCTGATTTGTGATTTGCCACAGTGATTCTCCTAAATATATAAAAATAATTTTTAGCTTAATGCGTAGAGGAATTTTTAGAATATTAGGTGAATTTTGGCAAGCTATTTATCGTTATTTGTTTAAAAAAGCTGTAAATGGGTATTTGTGGATTAATGCTAAGCGATTGACCAACGATCCAATTATTTGCATATTATTGGAATAATTCATTTAAAGGACAGTCTAGTATGGAAATTAAAAAAATTGGTGTTGTAGGGGCCGGTCAAATGGGGCGTGGAATAACCCAAGTTGCTGCTTTTACAGGGTACGAAGTCTTCATGTTTGATGTAAGTAAAGACTCATTGGATTTTGGACATGGCTTTATTAAAAAACAGTTATCGAGAGGTGTTGAAAAAAGTAAGTGGGATCAAACTCAAGTTGATACTTGTCTGGCTAATATATCCCTTACGAGCGAAATAGAGAAATTATCAGATTGTGACTTAATTATTGAGGCAGCAACTGAAAAAAAATCATTAAAATTTGAAATTTTCAAACAACTGGATAAAATTGCTAAGTCGGATGCCATTTTAGCTACAAATACATCATCGATTTCCATCACTGAGATTGCGGCACAAACAAGTCGTGCGTCCAGAGTCTGTGGTATGCATTTTATGAACCCTGTTCCTATTATGAAGCTGGTAGAGGGGATTAGGGGCTTAGAGACAACTGATGAAGTCTTTTCAACCGTTGCAGCTTGTGCCGAAAAAATGGGCAAGGTTTTTGTTAAAGCTAAAGATATGCCGGGCTTTGCAGTTAATAGAATTCTTATGCCAATGATTAACGAAGCCGTTTATACTTTACATGAAGGCATTGCCACCGTTGAGGATATTGATACGGCCATGAAGCTTGGAACGAATCAACCAATGGGGCCATTAACACTTGCTGATTTTATTGGTTTAGATACGTGTTTAGCCATTATGGAAGTTTTGCATGAGGGATTGGCAGATACAAAATATCGACCTTGTCCATTACTTAAGCAATACGTAGCAGCAGGAAGACTAGGCAAGAAATCTGGACGAGGATTTTACGTTTACGCTAAAAAATAATGATAAAAATAGAGTTTTAAATAAAGGAAGTAACCATGTTAATTGATGAAAGTTATAGTGAAATACGGGATATGATGAGTAAGTTTGCCGACACAGAAGTAGCGCCTTTAGCTCATGATATCGATAAAAATGGAAGTATCCCAGATTCATTAAAGCAAAAGCTATGCGAAAATGGTTTTATGGGGATCTATGTTCCCGAAGAGTACGGTGGGGCTGGCATGGATTATATGTCTTATTCTATTATGATTGAGGAGATGTCTCGAGGTTGTTCCTCAACTGGAGTTTGGCTTTCAGCCCATAACTCACTGGCCATATGGCCAATTTTAAAATTTGGAACTGATGAGCAAAAAAAGAAATACCTTCCTAAAATGGCCACAGGTGAGCTTGTTGGCTGTTTTTGTTTGTCAGAACCAAACGCAGGAAGTGATCCGGGAACACTCTCAACTGTGGGTGAGGATAAAGGCGATCATTTTGAGTTAAGTGGTACCAAAAATTTTATAACCAATGGAAAAGAAGCTGATATTGCTATCGTTTTAGCGAAAACTTCAAAATCAAATGACCATAAAGGTATTACTGCTTTTATTGTAGAGACAAAATTAGCAGGATTTAATGTACAAAAGTTAGAAGATAAGCTTGGAATTAAAGGTTCCTCAACAGCTCAAATTCACTTGGACAAGGTGAAGGTTCCTAAAGAGAATATTCTTGGTGATTTTGAAAAAGGATTTCGAGTTGCTTTGGCAACGCTAGATGGCGGAAGAGTTGGAATTGCGGCTCAAGCTTTAGGCATCGGCGAAGCCGCTTTTAGATATGCTCGAATGTATGCAACTCAAAGAGTGCAATTTGGAAAACCCATTTCTAACTTGCAGGCAATTCAATTTAAAATTGCGGATATGAGTACTAAATTACAAGCGGCAAGACTGCTTATCTATCATGCGTCTGATTTAAAAGATAAAGGCCAACCGTACTCAAAAGAAGCAGCTCAAGCCAAGCTTTTTGCTTCTGAAGCTGCGATGTGGATCACAACCCAGGCGATTCAGGTTCTCGGCGGTAATGGTTATACTAAAGAGTACCCTGTTGAGAGATATTTTAGGGATGCCAAAATCTGTGAAATCTATGAGGGAACATCTGAAATACAAAGATTGGTCATAGCAGCAAACGAGTTTAAGTCAATTAACTAATAATGCTAGTTGGCAAATACCACCAAGTAGTGGTATCAACTGGGGTTATATTAGGTTTTATAAAAAAATGTAGGGAGTACGATTCATGGTCAAGGCTAGAAAAAAAATAGCAAAAAAGAAAGTCGCTAAAAAAGCGGTTAAGAAGAAGACTTCTAAAAAAATCGCAAAGAAAGTGAATAAAAAAGCTGTCTCTAAGAAAAAGGTAGCGAGTAAGACTTCTAAAAAGAAGGCGTCTAAAGTTGCAAAAAAGAAAGTAGCGAGTAAGACTTCTAAAAAGAAGGCGTCCAAAGTAACCAAAAAGAAAGTTTCGAGTAAGACTTCTAAAAAAAAGGCGTCGAAAGTTGCCAAGAAAGTA
>JABJPQ010000183.1 GCA_018663815.1 Halobacteriovoraceae bacterium
ACCAAAAGCTGGTAGTTATTGGAAGTCCATCCGGCTTGCCTACAAAAATAGCAGCTGAAGCAAAAGTTTTTGCTAACGAAGACGAATTATTTTTTACATCTAACCTTGATACCTTCGGTGGCAATTCAGGCTCTCCGGTTTTTAACCTTGATACTGGTGTTGTAGAAGGCATTTTAGTTCGAGGTGAAAAAGATTATAATGAAACAGATAACTTGTGTGATGTTGTAAATTATTGTCCCGAAAATATGGGGCAAGAAGGGTGCACCGGGGAAGAAGCAACTCGTATTTCTGAAATAATTCCCTTTCTACCAGTAAAAGATATAGGAGAAGTAAATGAATAAAATTTTTATAGCTTCAGACCATGCTGCTTTTGAACAAAAAGAAATGTTAGCTAAATACCTTGCAGACAAATTTGAAGTCGTTAATCTAGGTACTAACTCTGTTGAGAGTGTACATTATCCAGTATTTGGAAAAAAGTTAGCTCTGGAAGTTTTAAAGCATAATGGAATTGGAATCGCTATGTGTGGATCTGGTATTGGGATAAGCATGCAAGTTAACCGTTATAAAGGTATTAGAGGAGGTCTGTGTAATGATCTTAATGATGCTGAAATGACTAAAAAACATAATAATGCCAATATTCTTTGTATGGCCGGAAGAAAACACTCTGATGAGCTAGTTAAACAAATGGCCGATAAGTGGTTAAGTACTGAGTTTGAAGGTGGACGCCACCAAGATCGGATTCAAATGCTGGATCAAGATTAATGGGAACAGTCGGGTTTGGTGGATACAGAATAAGTAGTAAATCAGCTGCACATAAAGCAGCGCTACTTAAAGCAATAAATGCAGGGGTTCAACTAATTGATACCTCTTCAAATTATACAGACGGTGAGTCAGAAGAACTTATTGGTAGTGTTCTGTGCGAAGCGAATGAAAATCCTTTGATTATTTCTAAGGTCGGATACGTTCAAGGCAAGAACCTAGCAGTGCTGACTGAACTTAATGAACAAGGAAAGGCCATAGATGATTTGGTTATTATTGATGAAAATTTAAAACATTCTATTCATCCTGAGTTTATTGAAGACCAAATAAAAAGAAGTCTTGAGCGTCTTCAGCTTAAGACGTTGGATATTTACCTACTTCACAACCCAGAATATTATTTGCAAACAGCAGGAAGTAGCAAACAAGAATATTACCGGCGTATAAAAAAAGCATTCCAAAAAATGGAAGAATTGGTTGAACGTGGCTTAATTAAATATTATGGCATTAGCTCTAATACTTTTATAGATCCAAGAGAAGATCATATGGCCACAGACCTAGATATTGTTTTTGGTGCAGCTAGAGATATCTCAATTAACAATCATTTTAAATATATTCAATTTCCTATGAACTTACTTGAAATGGGAGCGCTAGAACGTCAGTATGACGGGAACCATTTGATTGAGCGAGCCAATAGCTTTGGACTCAAAACGATTATAAATCGTCCTCTCAACAGTTTTTCTGAGCAAGGATTGGTTAGGCTTGCAACCTACCCTGTTGGAGAGGAGTACTATGAGAAAGAATTCGCTGACAAAATTTTTAATAAATGTATCGAACCTTTAGTTATTAAGTGGTTTGAAGTGAGGGAAGATGACGGAGATAAACTATTTGATATCCCAGTCTTAAAACAAATAAATAGCATTTGGTATCAGCAGCACTCGCAAGATGCCGTAGATCAAGTTTTTATGGGATATTTTTTTCCCTTAATTGCCAATATTTGGGGACGAGATTTATCACCTAAGGAATCGCATTCTTTTTATGAACTCTACGAGCATGCGATTGAGTTTGCGAAAAAAAACATGAGCCATCGGGCAATTGAGTTTGAACGACAAGCTATTAATAAGGGACTTCTTTTTGAGAGTGATAAATCTCTTAGTCAAAAAGTGATTGAGAAGTATCAAACTTTTGGAATTGATTATATCTTAATTGGAATGAGATCTGAAGAATACGTGACTCAAATGAAAAACTATTTTTAATTCACTCAGTGCTTTTGGGTAGAAAATCTTTCCAAGTACTCATTTTATAGCGATACGAAATAATATCAAAAATTCTTTTTGAGTGATCATTAGTTATTTCTGCTTTTCTTTCTGCTTTTTTTGCAAAATCTTCAATATAAGGACTGTTAGAAGCTCTCTTAGATTTTTTCTTATAACGAGAAAATGGATTTCCACTTCTTCTGTTTGATTTTCGGGCTCCACTGCTGCCGATTTGAAACTTACCTTTTTTACTCGCAATCCTTTTTGTTTTTGCACTACGACTATTAAGTCTACCTCCACTAAAGCCACTTGATTTAACCAAGCTGCTAGCTTTTGGAGTTGTTTTCACTTTGGATAAGTAAGCCGCACTCGATTTTGGAATTCCGTTTTTAAAGAGAGATTTAGCAATTTCTTTTTGGGCATTATTTAAACTCACTGGCTTTTTGGGCTTAAAACTTTTTAAAGTCTTTGTTGCTAATGCCAAATTTCTAGCAGCAGCAGCATTTAATCCTGCCGAACCAAATCCGCTTGAAATTGGTTTCAGTGTTGCTAATGGATCTTTTAAAACAGTTGGGTTTAATCCAAGATTTATACCTGCAATTTTGAGCCTTTTATCTATGCAGTTATTACTGCTAGCACATTTACATTGAGCATCTATGTTTTTATTGGCATCGACACAAACAAATGCATCTCCAGTGGCATTGCGATTTGCAAGAGCTTGGGGAGTACAAAATTTTTGATAATTAGCCGGGTCCGCAGTTAGTGAGCTTTCTTCGGCGCAAAAGCAAGATCGGTTGGTAAAGGGATTACATTCTCCGGCCTGAGGAAGCTCTTGTGCCATTTGGTTTAATATTTTTTCTCGTTCCTTATGGGCTTTTTCTTTTTTCTTATAGTAACTAGCTATAAAAACACTAGCCGCTAATTTGGCATAAACTTTCCAGTCACCTTGGTAGGTGGCTTGAAGAGCATAAGCTGTATAACAGGCCGCGGTTCCGGTCCATACTTGATATTGAACCTTCGCACTTTTGGCCATGGTTTTGTGGCTGTCAGCAATGGCATAAAATGAAGCCGCTTGTCTCGCCTCAGGTTTTGATCCTTGAAAATTTTGTTCAGTTTTTTGGTTTTGTAATGCAGTGTAAGCTGTTGTTGCGGCTTCAGAAACCATGGTTATATAACCACAGTAATCAGTTTTAGTTTCTGTCTTAGCTGTTGCACCCTCGGGAACCTTCTGTCCATCAGCGATAGGAACAAGCTCTTTTTTTCCTTC
>JABJPQ010000378.1 GCA_018663815.1 Halobacteriovoraceae bacterium
ACTGGTTTTAACTTTCTAGAAAGTATAAATACTTTTTTTAGTCTTGATTTAACCAATCTAAAAGTACGCTATGCTTATTTTTGCAAAGTTATTCATAACGAACATGTACTTGATGAGATTATTTTAACTTATTTTAAAGGACCTAACTCTTATACTGGTGAAGACGTTCTTGAGTTATCTGTTCATGGTAATATTCTTAATGTTCAGCGGATCATGAATTTGTTTTTAAAAGTACACGGTATTAGTACTGCCAAACCTGGCGAATTTACCTTAAGGGCTTATAACAATAAAAAACTAAACTTATCACAAGTAGAAGGACTAGATTTACTCTTAAATGCTAATAGTATTTTTTCTCTTGATCAGGGCTATTCTCTTTTAAGCGGTAAGATGCAAGATCAGTTTAAATTACTTGCACAAGATTTTATTCAACATAAGTCTGCTCTTGAATTTGCCTTCGACTTTCTAGAAGACGTTGGTGAGAAAGGTTTTAATAAACTATTTTCCGAATCATTTAAAAAACTTGATTTTTCTATTTCTAAACTTTATCAACGTGCAAGTAATGAGTCTTTTAATTTGATTAAGCCTGAAGTTATTATTTATGGCCTTCCAAATGCTGGTAAGAGCACTTTATTTAACTCTTTACTGGGTGAGAGTAGGGCGATTGTCTCCAGCACTGCAGGTACTACGAGAGATTATCTATGTGAAGACATATCCATTGGTGAAACAATCTTTTCCTTGATTGATACAGCGGGGATTAGAGTCTCTGATGATGAAATAGAGTCGTGTGGTATAGAAAGAGCTCTTGGTTTAGCTAAAAACGCTTTTTTTAATATATTACTTGTAAATCCTTTTGAGTTTGATGGTGAGTTTTATAAAAAGCTAATTGATATAAAATTTGATTTAATTTTGGTTTCTCATGCAGACAAGATTGACTTCAACAAAGTCAAGCAATGTGCCCTATTACAGCTGGAAGAGCTTGGGTTTGATTTAGCTGGTCCTATAGAACCAACAAAAGCTGGTCCTATAGAACCAACAAAAACTGGTCCTATAGAACCAATAAGATCTGGTCCTATAGAACCAACAAGAACTGGTCCTATAGAACCAATATTTGTTAGCCTGATTGATCCAAATTTTGATATTTCTGAAGTTTTACATCCTCATGTCCTCTTTAAATACCAGAAATTATTGTCATTTGATCCTGTTTTAGTTGAGCGTCACTCTGCGTCAATTAAAGCAATTCATAATTCTTTTCAAGAGTACAAACTTCTTGTTGAGGCCGAGCAGGATATGGCCATAACGGCTTCGGAATTAAATATAGTGGGTCATTGTATTTCTGAGTTAATTGGTATAGTTTCACCGAATGATGTTTTGCGTAATATTTTTAAGAATTTCTGTATAGGAAAGTAGGGATTTGATGTTCGATATCGTTATTATTGGTGGTGGACATGCAGGCGTAGAGGCTGCATACATGGCTTCACAGTTTAATTTGAAGATTGCAATTATAACGTTACCCAATGTTGGAATTGCTTCTGCTCCGTGTAATCCTTCCATTGGTGGTGTTGGGAAAGGGCAGGTTGTTCGGGAAATTGATTGTCTTGGCGGCATTATGGGTAAGCTTGCAGACTTGGCCGGTATACAATTTAGAACATTAAATGAATCTAAGGGGTACGCTGTTCAATCTACCAGGGTTCAAATTGATAAAGTTAGATATTCCATCAATGCAGAGGAGCAGCTTTCAAAAATTAAAAATATTTTTATCATTAAGGAAGAAGTTTTAGGTATATCTGGGTCTGATGATATGTATTCAGTCAGAACGACATGTTCTACGTGGAACACAAAAAAAATAATTATCACTATCGGAACATTTCTTTCTGGCAAGATGCATACAGGGTTGGAGCAAACGATAGGAGGTAGAGAGGGTGTTTCTCATACCGATACACTGAGCGATTTTTTTCGAGATATAAAGATGGTCGCAGGTCGTTTTAAGACCGGAACACCTGCTCGAATTAACAAACAAAGTATTGAATACAGTTTACTAGAAGAGCAGAGGAGCGATTCGCATGTTGAGTCTTTTCATGTTCTACATGGAACAAATGAACGATTTTTAGAGCAAAAATCTTGTTATTTGACATACACTAATAGTGAGACGATGAGAATTATTCGAGATAATAAAGAAAGATCTCCACTTTTTAATGGTCAAATAGATGGTGTCGGAGCAAGGTATTGCCCAAGCATAGAAGATAAAGCATACAGGTATCCAGATAAAGATATCCACCATGTGTTTATAGAACCTGAAAGTCATGAACTAAATACTGTTTATCCAAGTGGAATTAGTACTTCTTTACCAAGGGATATTCAAGATCAGGTGCTCTCGTCTATTGCAGGTCTTAAAAAGTCGAAAATTGAAGTTTATGGATATGCCGTAGAGTACGATGTTATAGACACGACAAGACTTGGTAGAACTCTTGAGCATAAAGATAAAAAAGGCTTATATTTTGCCGGACAAGTCAATGGAACCTCTGGCTATGAGGAAGCAGCTGGGCAGGGGTTGGTCGCTGGTATAAATGCGGCATTAAGTAATATCGGTAAAAAAGAATTTATTTTGGATAGAGATGAGTCATATATTGGAGTTATGATAGAGGATTTAGTTTCAAATATAAGGGATGAACCGTATAGGCTCTTTACGGCAAGGTGTGAAAACAGGCTTTACATTAGGGAAGACAATGCTTTACTGAGAATGTATCCATACAGAAAATCCCTTGGCCTTGCTATGAATATCGATAATTATGGTGCAAACTATGTTAAAGCATTTAAACTTTACTTAAACATTATTACGAGTACCTACTTATCAACGGGCCATAAATTTTTACTAGATAACAAAATAAATGTTCTACGTAGAACATCGCTGGCTGAAATTCTTAAGCAATCGAGTTTGGAGCCAATTATAACACTTGAGAAATATTTTAATTATGTGGGAATTGATTGCGACTTAAGGCTAGTAAGAACATTAGCAGTAACAATGAAATATGACGGGTACATTGCTAAGGCGAATAGCCATCTTGAGAAGCTAAATAAATTAAACAAGCATAAAATTAACTGGGAGGACTTAATGGCCTCAGAAAATATATCTTTTGAATGCAAACAAAGAATAGAAAGAATAAAGCCTGAAACATTTGGTCAAATAAAACTAATGGAAGGCATAAGACCAGCAAGCTTAGCCGCAATAGCAGGAACACTACTATAGTGAAGGAATTTACAAGAAAGTACTTTGAATTGTTGAATAATGAATACAAAGGAATAAACCTTACTAGAATAAATGACTATAGCGAGTTTGAACTAAAGCAAATTAAAGACTCTGTGGCGCCAACTGAGCAATCTGAAGTTTTTAAAAATTCAATTATAAAAAACATGTTAGTTGTTGATGTGGGTTTTGGGGGCGGCTTTCCAGTACTTCCCCTAGCTTTTACGTATAAGGAAGTGAAGTTTATAGGTGTTGAGACGAGAGCAAAAAAAGTTAAAGTGGTTGGTGAGATATCTAATAAGCTTGGTATTAAAAACGTTAACTTAGTTCATACAAGAATTGAGAATATTTTAATTGATTTGCCATGTACAATAACTCTTAAAGCGGTAGGAAAAGTTGCAGACTTTTTATCTAAAATAAACGCAAACCAACAGGTACAAGTATTTTTCTATAAAGGTCCAAATTTTTACTCCCTAGAAAAAGAACAAATAGATTTAGCCCTAGAGGGGTGGGACATAATTGAAGAAATTGAAATAAACCTACCAGGAGTCGATAAAAGATATTTAATAGGCTTTCAAAATAAAAACTTACTCTCTAAAAGTACAAATAAACAATTAAAGAATCTTGTCAAACTAAGTGACTTAACTTAGAAATAGAGAATAATAATTCTATAAGGTAAATCAAATGGCTAAAATAATTGCAATTGCAAATCAAAAAGGTGGAGTTGGCAAAACAACAACATCAGTCAACCTAGGTGCATGTTTAGCAGTCGCAGAAAAAAGAACTTTATTAGTTGACCTCGATCCTCAGGGAAATGCAAGTATAGGATTAGGTTTAGACAAGGGAAGTTTTGTCAAATCTAATATATATCATGCGGTAATTGGTGAGGAAAACATCGAAAACTGTATTTATAAATCTGAACTTCCACTTTTAGATATTTGCCCATCAGACAATAACTTGATTGGCGCGGAAGTCGAGCTAATGCAAGCTTTTGCTAGAGAAGTAAAATTGAAAAATGCATTAATGGCCGTTCAGGATAAATATGATTATATAATTATAGACTGTCCTCCATCTTTAAGCTTATTGACCGTTAATGGCCTGAATGCAGCCAATTCGTTCATTGTTCCTATGCAAACAGAGTATTATGCAATGGAGGGCTTAGCGCAGCTATTAAACACGGTACAGCTACTAAAGGAAAATTTAAATCCATCATTAAGAAACGAAGGTATTCTTCTAACGATGTATGATGGTAGAAATAATTTATCAAAGCTAGTAGCTCAAGAAATTCAAAAAACATTTCCCAAACAAACTTTTAAAACAATTATCCCAAGAAATGTTAAGCTTTCAGAGTGCCCAAGTCACGGTAAGCCAATAATTATTTACGATATTACCTCTAAGGGTTCTGAAGCCTATTTAAACTTAGCAAAAGAAATAATTTTAAGAGAAAGAGAAGAGGTTAATGATTCATCGTTGGTCGATAAAGTTATTAACAGAGACAGACAAACAAGCTTTGAAGATCATCAACTGTAGAGAGAGAGATTTATGAGTAAATCAAAATTAGCTTTAGGCAAAGGCATGAGCGCGCTACTTTCAAATAGCTCAACAGCCTCTAACCTAACAATGAAAGATACCTTGAAAGAAAGTCCTAAACTCAATGAG
Organism: Halobacteriovoraceae bacterium; assembly: GCA_018663815.1. Classification (GTDB taxonomy): domain Bacteria; phylum Bdellovibrionota; class Bacteriovoracia; order Bacteriovoracales; family Bacteriovoracaceae. Next base: position 4,901 of record JABJPQ010000378.1, read on the forward strand.
GGACCAACAATGGTTCCAATTGAAAAAATAAAAGCAAGTAAAGATCAGCCAAGAAAAATATTTAAAGATAAAGAGTTACTAGAATTAAGTAATTCAATAAAAGAAATAGGGCTAATTCAGCCAATATCAGTTTATCAGGAAGATAAAAATTTTATTATTATCGCCGGAGAAAGAAGATATAGAGCGTCTAAACTTGCGGGCTTAAAGCATATTCCGGTTATCATTAAGAAAGCGACGAAAAAAGAAACGCTTGTCATGGCCATTGTTGAAAACGTTCAAAGAAGTGACCTAAACTGCGTTGAAGAGGCATTGGCTTATTATCAGCTAATGAACGAATTTAGCTTAACTCAAGAGGAAGTCGCGAAAAAGATTGGTAAGGAAAGATCAACAATTGCAAATTTTTTGAGAATATTAAAACTTCCACGAGAGGTCGTTAAGCAATTGCAAAAAGAAGAGCTAAGTTTTGGACATGCAAAGGTATTAGCCGCACTTAAAGATGATGAATTTATAAAAAGAATTGCACGAATGGCCATTGATCAAAGTATGTCAGTAAGAGAATTAGAAAAAACAATTAAAATCAATAAAAAGTCTAAGCCAACGGCAAAAAATAAATTTTTTGATGACCAATTAGATGCAATAAAACAAAAACTAGAAGCCAGAACTGGATATCACTTTGATTTAAAGACAAAAAATAATGGTTCAGGTACAATAACTATTAAGTTTAGCAATGAAGCTGAATTTAATGATATATTCGATTATCTTGCTAAATAACTAGCTAAAGATCATGGGAGATCTTTAATGAGTTCAAACAATCAAATCTGTGCAATTATTGAAGAAGGCTGTCGTTTCGAAGGCAATTTATCGTTTAACGGTGTTGTTCGAATTGCTGGATCTGTAACAGGAAGTATTTTTTCAAATGATACCTTAATAATTTCAGAGGGAGCCATTATTAACGCGGATATAAATGCGAATATAATATTAATCTCGGGGACAGTTAAGGGTAACTTAAAAGCAACATCCCGTGTTGAGATAAGAAAACCAGCCCGCTTCGAAGGAACGGTCACCTCACCAAGTTTAATTGTTGAAGAAGGTGTTATATTTCATGGTGTCACTAAAATGAAAGACAAAAAATAACAGGTAAATTGCACGGTAGATATTCTCTTTTTTAACAAATACCTAAGAACTTGCTTGACTAAGTTGGCTTCTAAGAATATCAAATATCTAAAAAATCTTTTTAATACTTAAGGGAAATGAATATGGAAATGTTTATTGATATTTTCAAGCAATTAGGTGCAGATGAAAGTTTAGTTCACCAGCTAGTAATTATTGTTGTTATGTTTTATCTAACAAAGTTTTTGTTTTTAGATCACCTGCAACAGGTTCTTGAAAATAGAGAGGAAAAAACAGTGAGTCTGGAAGGAACTGCTGAAAAACAATTTGAAGAAATTAACAAAATACAATCTGAATATAAAAAGAAAATGATTAAAGTAACAAGAGAGCTTAAGCAGAATTCCGAAAGTGCAAAAACAGAAATTGCAAAAAAAGAGGAAGCTAAGTACAAAAGTCATGAGCAGGAAATTAATGCTTTTGTAGATAAGTCTCGCAAGGAAGTTGCAGCCGATCTGGCAGTTAAAAATGAAAAGGTGATGGAAGAAGCACAAGATCTCGCTGGTAGTTTGGTGCAGAAAATAGCAAAAGGCTTATAAATGAAAGTAGTAGTGGCATTATTGGCAGTGTTAGTATCTGGAGCGGCTTTTGCGGCAGGTGATGGTCATGCACCAGGGCCGGGATCATTAATTGCTCCTGCA
>JABJPQ010000379.1 GCA_018663815.1 Halobacteriovoraceae bacterium
CTGGCATTGATATTAGCTCTGTTGCTGTAAAAAAATCACGTCTATTGGCCAAAGAGTATGGGGTTAAGATCAAGACGATCGTAGGTACCTTAGAAAAATATAAAATAAAGCAGGATTCCTTTGATGCTATTATTTGTTTCTATTTTGTTGATCGTAAATTAACCCAAAGGATGATTAGCTGGCTCAAGCCAGGTGGAGTCCTTATTTACGAGGCTCACACAACAAAAGAGTTTGATAAAAAAGGTTCAAAAACGGAAAATATTGAATTCTACCTTAAGGCTCAAGAATTATTGAGTATGTTTCCATCCATGTCAATTTTGAAGTTTGAAGAGCCAGTGCATGAGTCTGAGTTTCGTTCTAGTATCATCTTACAAAAGAAAAAAGCTGTTCGAAAATAGTCAAGAATATCTTTTGCTTTTAAAAAATTAATAGCATGGCATAATAGTCTTATGCGGTTTTTCGTTTTAATCTTTCTTTTTATTTTTCCTATGTCTATTTTTTCAAAGGACTATAAGCTTGCAGAAGATACAGTTGTCTTTTCTGGGAGAATTTCAAAAATTAATCGTATTGCAAAGTTAATGCGCATAAAAATTAAGTTTGAAAATGCAAAGTTTATCACGAAAGATAATCGGATTGAAATTTGGAATGAGTCCTTTCCAGAACGTAAGTGCTATGGAGTTATTCAAGGAAGATCAAGTGATTATCTTTTGGTTGAAATACGTCAGTATAATAAGTGTGTAAAATCAATTCATTTTGCAGTTGGTAGTTACCTTCATATGTATAGCCCTGACTTAGAAAATAACATGCTCATCGCTAAAGACTTAATCAATATTTTACATAGAAAAAGAACTGCGCTGGATGTGCGACTTTTACGTCACAAGCAGGATATAGATAGTTATATTGAAAAAGTAGATGTGCTTAATAAACGCTATGAGAACTTACGTCAAAAGCTAGAGATTGAATGGCAAAATGAACTGGCTTCCTTAGAAGAAGATAAAACAACAAGTTATCAAAGTTATACTCAAACGAAAGCCAAGTTACATGATTTACAATTTAAGTTGCAACAATATCGTATTAGAGACCAAAATCTTATTGAAGATAGATGGTCGTTAGATCCAAAACTATATTATAAAAAATAGGAGAATAGTAAGTGTTAAAGTTTTTTCTTTTTTTTATCATTTTTATCAATATGATTTCATGTCGACATGTACCCAAAGAAAACTCAGTCTTCTATCGTAATCTTGGTAATGAACCATCTGTTTTAAATCCGATTGGAAGTACTGATGCAGCCGCTACATCAGTACATGATTTAATTTATGAAACGTTATTAGTTAGGGATCTTGATACTTACGAATGGAAACCATCGTTGGCCACTGAGTGGAAGCTTTCTTCGGATAAGATGAAGTATACTTTTAAATTGCGTAAAGGTGTTAAATGGCATGATGGTAAAGACTTCACAGCAAAAGACGTGAAGTTCTCCTTTGATATTATCTTTAAAGATAAATTTAATACAGCTGCTATTAGGCCATACTTTACGGGTTTAAAAGAAGTGAAAATAATTGATGATTATACGGTTGAAATTATAGCAAAAGATAAAAATTGGCAAAATTTTAATACAGCGGCTGAGTTGAGTGTTTATCCTAAACATTTTTATGAACAAGATAAAAAGAAAAGTTTTTTTAATAAGAACCTAATTGGCTCTGGACCGTATATTTTTGATTTATACACTAGAGGGAGTCGAATTTTACTACGAAAAAATCCTTTATGGTGGGGAGATACACTTATAAACCAACCAAAGTGGAAATTTCCAAAAGTTGTGCTTAGATTCTCGACGGATAGGAATGTTTCATTAGAAATGCTTAAAAAAGGATCTCTTGATTTTATGGGTCTCACAGCTGCAGAATTTTTGAAAAAAACCAATGGTGAGCAGTGGGGAAAATCAGTTCATAAAGTTAAAACGTTTAATAATTCCCCCAAAGGGTATAACTTTATTGGTTGGAATTTAAAGCACCCTATTCTTAAGGATCGAAAAGTTAGAAAGGCTCTCTCTCATTTAGTGAATAGAAAATTAATGATTGAAAAATTTGAGTACGGTTATTCTGTTCCAGCAAAAGGTCCTATTTATCCTGGCTCTGCTTATACCGATAAATCTATTAAGGAACCACTGTATAGCACTAAAATAGCTCTGAAAATATTACGAAGTGCTGGGTGGAGCGATACCGATGGCGATAATATTCTCGACAAGATCATTGATGGCAAAAAAACAAAATTATCTATAACCATCATGGAACCAGCGGCTGGATTTATGAAGTATTTAACAGTTTTTAAAGAAGATGCAAAGAAGGCGGGAGTAGAAATCAATATAAAGTTAATCGAGTGGAACTCGTTTGTTAAACTACTTGAAGAAAGAAAGTTTGATGCTTGTAGGTTAGCGTGGAGTGCCGCGGTTGATTGGAATCCAATTCAAATTTGGCACTCAGACTCAATGAAGGGTGGATCAAATTTTGTTAGTTTCTCAAATAAGGAAGCTGATCGTCTTATGACTGCAGCGAAATATATTCATAACAAAGAAGAAAGAATCAAAATGCTTCGAAAGGTTGAGCGACTTATTGTTGAAGATTATCCCTATGTTTGGTTTTCCTATAAAGCATCTACTATGTACGGATATAACAATCGAATAAAAAGAGATAAAGATACTCTTAACTATAGCATTGGTACAAGTTATTGGAGTTTTAAATCTAAAATGAGAGAGGAGATTTAGTGTTACAGTATTTATTTAGAAGACTCATTTTAATGATTCCAACTTTGTTTGGAATCACAGTCGTCGTATTTTTTATTATTAATCTTGCACCTGGATCTCCTATTGAGCAAAAGTTACAAGCATTAAAATTTGCGGGATCAGCAGAGGGACATGAGTCTAGTTCTTCTAAAGGGAGTGCAACTGTATCAAATGAAATATTAGAAGCCTTAAAAAAGCAATATGGCTTTGATAAACCTGTTCATATTAGATATTGGATCTGGTTAAAAAATCTTTCTATCCTCGATTTTGGAGAGTCATTCACTTATGAGGAAGAAGTCACCTCGGTCATTATGAGTAAGTTTCCTGTTTCACTTCAATTTGGAATTATATCTCTCATCCTAAGTTACCTCATATCAATTCCACTCGGAGTTTATAAAGCCATAAAAGATGGAAGTAAGTTTGATTATTTTTCTAGTTTTTTACTTTTTGTTGCTTACGCAATTCCTGGGTTCATGCTTGGAATACTTTTAATCGTTTATCTTGCGGGGGGAAGTTTCTTAGATATTTTTCCTATAGGTGGGCTCTATTCCGATTTTTATGATGAAATGAATACCTGGGAGAAAATTGTTGATCGAGCGTATCACTTTGTTTTGCCAACGATTTGTTACACGATTGGATCATACACAACGCTGACATTTTTAATGAAAAACTCATTGATGGAAGAAATTAGCAAAGACTATGTTAGAACGGCTAGGGCCAAAGGATTAAGCGAGAAGATAATATATCTTAAACATGCGCTGAGAAATGCACTCATTCCAATTGTTACGGGAATTGGGGGCTTCCTGGGTATTTTCTTTGCAGGCTCATTACTAATTGAAAAAGTTTTTCAGCTTGATGGAATAGGGTTATTGGGTTTTAGCTCAATTCTTTCTAGGGACTATAATGTTATTATGGGGCTTGTGTTTGTACAGGCCATTCTTATGCTTATTGGTAATATTATTTCAGATATTTGTTACGTGTTAGTAGATCCAAGGATTGATTTTAAATGATAGAAAAAAGAATTAAAAACGAACAAACTCTTAAAAAATGGCGAGCATTTAAAGCGCATAGAACAGGTTATTTTTCAATTTGGATTATTCTTATTGCATGCTTTTTTAGTTTTACAGCAGAGTTTTGGGCAAATTCAAAACCATTAGTGCTTAACTATGAAGGCAAAATATATTTTCCTGTTTTTAAAGAATATAGCGTTAAAGAATTTGGTGTTACAGATACATTGGCCATGGATTACAGAGAGTTAAAATTGCGAGAAGGGGATTGGGATTTATGGCCTATCATTGAGTGGGACCCATACGAATCAAATAAAGATGTAGCTGAATATCCTTCAGCTCCCTCCGCTAAAAATATTTTGGGAACCGATGATAGAGGAAGAGATGTCTTAACAAGGTTGCTCTATGGCTTACGTTACTCAATTGGATATGCTGTTTTAGTATGGTTGCTTACCTTTTTTATAGGAACAATCCTTGGAAGCTTACAAGGCTATTTTGGAGGGTGGTTTGATTTAATTATGCAAAGGATAACAGAGATCCTTAGTACTATCCCAACCTTGTTTTTACTTATCATTTTAATATCAATTTTTGAGCCAAGCTTAACACTTCTAATATTAATCACCAGTATGTTTGGGTGGATTTTGATAAGTGTTTATATGCGTGCAGAATTTTTAAAAAATAGAAAGCGTGAATATGTTGAAGCAGCTCGCTCTATAGGTGTGAGTAATTTTAAAATTATCACAAAACATATTTTACCAAATTCATTAGGACCAATTATTACATTTTCTCCTTTTGTCATCGCGGGAGGAATCACTGGTTTAGCAGCACTTGATTATCTCGGTTTTGGTCTTGCGCCTCCAACTCCAAGTTGGGGAGAACTGCTGGCCCAAGCACAGAAAAATTTTACAATCGGTTGGTGGCTAGTGGTTTATCCATTTGCTTCGTTATTTATTATTTTGGTTTCATTCAACTTTATCGGTGAAGCGGTAAGGAATGCTCTAGATCCACATAAAAGAACTTAACCTTTTAAATCTCTGAGTAATCTGGATAATGAAGGTGGTTGAATTCCAAGATATGAAGCAAGATAAGTTTTTGGAATACGGTTAATATCAATACGTCTATTATTCATAAACATGGTGAGTCTTTGTTTCGCATTAAATTGAACAAATTGTATTTCACGTTTCGTTTTAAATATATAGTTTCTAAGTAATACCTCACGATAAATATCATGCCATAATTTATCACGGTTCATGAGTTCTAAAAACTTTGAGTATTTAATTGCGAGGACTTCGCTATCTTCAAGCGCTTGAACTGAAACCATTGTTTTAGAGTTTTCTTGCCAGGATAAAAAGAAATCAAGTATGAATGATTTTTCAGGAATAAAAGAAAATGTTTTTTCTTCACCTTCGTGATCAATAAGATAAATTCTAAACAAGCCAGAGCTAACGATACCAACTTCATCACAATGATCAAAATGTTGAAAAAAGTGCTCTCCTTTTTTTATTTTTTTTAAGGTGAAAATCTCTTCTAAGGCAATCCAGTCAGAAATATTATTTGGGACTAATGACTGGAGGTAATCTTTAATGTGTGAATGTATATGCGTCATATTTAATTTTTAGCGAGCTTAAGCCTTAAAGTCTAGTAAATAGTGAGAATTAGATGCTCGTTATAGGTAATAAAGCTATAATGGTTTTAACTTTGTTTTTACTTTTTTGTTTTTACCGTCGCGAATAAATTTGATTTCGATTTCTTCTCCGATTTTATACTTTCCGAGTTCATGATAAATATCATCCCTAGAGTTGACCTCTGTGTTATTGATTTTTAAAATAACATCACCAATATAAATTCTTCCATAACGATCTCGCATCATTCCTTTAAGCCCTGCCTGCCCAGCAGCTCCCTCAGGGTCAACAAAAGAAAGTGCCACTCCCTTATCTCCAACATAGCGCTCTCTGACGTGATCCTCTAGAACTCCGATGGCCAGACCAGGCCTAATAATTTTTCCATGCTTAATGAGTTGCGGTGCAATTCGACTAATGGAATCAATAGGAACAGAAAATCCAAGACCAGCATTTGAGCCCGAGCGAGAAACAATCATGGTATTCATTCCGACTACTTCACCGCTAGAATTAAGGAGAGGTCCACCTGAATTACCTTGATTAATTGCGGTATCAGTCTGAATCATATCATGTATTTTTACCCCGCCAATTCCATCAATTTTACGGCCTAGAGCAGATATAATTCCTTTAGAGATTGAGTGATCAAATCCGTAGGGGTTTCCAAGGGCAAGGGCCATCTGTCCTACTTGCAAATCTTTAGAGGAACCAATTTTTATCGGTGCTAAGTTATTAGGTATTTTATTGAGTTTTAAAACAGCAATATCATACTTTGGAGCAACGCCTACTACACTAGCTTTATATTGTTTTTTGTCGTTATTAAATGTTATGAGAAAGGAGTTTCCTCCTTGGATGACATGAAAGTTTGTGATGATATGTCCGCCTTTATCCCAGACAAAGCCTGTTCCTGTACCTTGGGGGACTTCAACTTTCCCATAGAAAAAACTATCAGCATGTTTAATATTTGCAACATTGACAACTGAGGGTACAGCTTTTTTGTAAGTTTCAATGACACGCTTTTCTGTTTCAAGTAGATCACTTGCAAAGCCCAGGTTTATAGTGGAGAGCGAAATAATTGAAATAAGGATAAAAGTGAATTTCTTATGCATATAAAGTCCTTTATTTTATTTTACGAGACACAACTATTAGAGATATATTACTTAATAAAGTAAATTTTATCTACCAGCAAAAAGTAAAATTTATGTCAAGATTTTGTTAACAAGGATAGAGATGTCACAACCATTCAAAATAAACCTTTATAATCGTTACACTCAGAAAAATGAAACAGAAAGTGTTTATGGGCATAAAGCCATTGAATTTGCCTATAATTCTTTCATGGGAAAGCTTATAGCTCCCGTGATAGCTAGTAAAATTCTAAGTAAACTATACGGTAGTCTACAGGATCATTCTTCTTCTCGAAAAAAAATCCCAGCATTTATTAAAGACTTTTCCATTAATATTTCGGATTACGATAAAGGAAGTTTGATTGACCAAAAAAAGGAAGAATCTTATAAAAATTTCAATGAATTTTTTATCAGAAAGTTTAAAGCAGGAAAGAGGGTGTTTACACCGGACCTAAATAAAATGGGAGCATGTGCAGAAGCACGATATTTTGGACATGCACAGATAACTGATGAATTAACGATTCCAGTCAAAGGTTCCATGCTTAAAGCTAAAGACTTACTAACAAGTATTGAACATAATAAAAGCTTTGACGGTGGACCGCTACTGATTGCAAGGCTGTGTCCTGTTGATTACCATCGCTACCATTACCCAGATAATGGCAAAACTGTAAACAGCTATCAGGTTAACGGTGAGTTGCATTCGGTTAATCCTCTTGCTTTAAAATTTAGAAATGATATTTTTATTAAAAATGAGAGAAGAGTTTCAATCCTTGAAACGGAAAATTTTGGACGACTTTGTTATATCGAGGTTGGAGCAACTTGTGTTGGAAGGATTGTACAAAGCTTTGATGAAACAAAAAAATTCCAAAAAGGTGATGAAAAAGGGTATTTCTTATTTGGTGGAAGTACTGTGATTATTTGTGGCGAAAAGGGGCGGTGGAAGCCAAGCTCAGATATTTTAAAAAACACTGAGCTTGGAATTGAGACTTATATTCATCTAGGAGATGAAGTTGCAGAACACGGCTAAAGTTGAATCGTTTGAAGATTGATATTTGCTTTAACGAGAGTTGAAAGAGAAAAAGTTTCGTTTTTCTTTTGTGGTAGACGTGTTATCTCATCTTTTGGATCACAGTTTTTGTTAGTGGTTGTTACTCTATTATAGAAAGTTTTTTCCTGTGAATTACGTAAAGCGATTTTAATAACGATATCCTTGGTTGAATTTGTACTGAAGTTAGATAGTTCACTGTATTGATACTCGACTCCGTTTAAATAAAACTGAAGATTTGCATTGATGTCTATAGGAGTTGTGATTGTTTTCAGTTTCTGTACTGTTACGGCGCATATATTAAATTGAGCTCTAGAACGTCTTCTTAGGCTTCCAAAGGCTTCTTTAAACGTATGGCCATAATTAATTTGATCACCTGTTATTGTAAGTTTTAATTTTGATACCCTAGAAACTCGCTTGGTGAAAATAATGTTCTTAGATGAAAGCATAGCTTGGGATACAGGGTGTCTTTTTGAGGTCAGGAGTATGTTTTTGGAGTAGTGAATAAGATAGATATTACTATTTTCCACTGGGATGTACTCTAAATTTTGAGTTGTTGAATTGAAACTACTCCAAAGTTGAAAGTCATTTGATAATTCCTTTAATTCTTTATTTGTTAGTACTTTTTGTGAGTATTCAAAATCATCAGCAATGTATTGGAGGTCAGCTTTTGTCACGGCTTCTTTCAAGGAGTAAGTTGCAGGAATTTTTAGTGTTTTTGTTTTTCCCTCTTGAAAAATGGTTAACCAATAATAATCAAGCAAGTCGGGAATGCTTGGTTGAAGATATATTTTATGATCAGGAAACAAGTTCGGGGCAAGCGCTATAACATTTTTTCCAACTTTTAAGCTGAAGTCTTTATAGACAACTCCCGTACTTGAATAAACATTAATGGATAAAGTATGGTCTTTATTATTATTAATGATTAGGCTAAAACCTGTCTTGGTTGATGTAATATCAATGTAGAATAAGTTTGGAATAGTTCCTAATGTTTTTTTTTGTTTTGTTATATTTTCTTTAATCTTCCTTTTAAGAAACGGAGCGTCTAGTAAAACACTTCTTAACGGAATAACCTTTTGGTTGATTTGAGTTGTAATTAATTTAGACAGTTTTGTTTGCAGCATTATCTTTTTTACGACAGGGATTTTTAATTCTGTTGTTTTAGGTTCTGACTCTAGTTTTGGCTCTGGCTCTGGCACTTTTTTGGTGGCAGGTGAGGGCTCAGTTTTGGCTTCTAAGTTTTCGATAGGTACTTTGGGACCTGATTTGTTTTCTTTACCACACGAGTAGTATAGATTAGTAATTAAGAGTATTATTAATAATTTTTCCATAATTTTCTCCTCCCCAGAAGATGATTTTTTGTTCAGATGTTTTGTTGTTTTTATTATCAAGGCTGTTAAGGAACGATTCTAAATTTATAAGGTGTCCTTGAAAAATATTTTCTTCTTTTTTATTCATATAAACTTTTTTGAGCGAAAAGTTTTTTTGAATTTTACTAAGCCTTAAGCAGGCTGAAATAATTTCGTGTACTTCAATACTTATATTACGATCATCTTTTAATTCAGATCGAATGCTTGTGTTTAAGTGATTGTTTAAGTAATAATGCTTGTCTCGTATTGTAATTAAGTTTCGAGTAATAAGTAAGTTTATAGTATTGCTAAGAACCTCTTTTTTTAAACCCGTACATATTTCTAGTTCCGGTAGTTTTTTTTCTTTTAAAAAA
>JABJPQ010000467.1 GCA_018663815.1 Halobacteriovoraceae bacterium
CGACCAACAGCTTCTGTCTCTAGCACATCAATTTTTTGAAAGGGGCTTTGTTCAGAATGTAGAATCTTTTTAATTTTCCAGCCCATGGAAAATTTTCCTTTAAAGGATCTTTCGTAAAACCAGCCATTTTCTAACATGTAAACCCCATTGATTGATTACTGTGATTGATTTTATATCGAAAAAGCTCCGATTTAAAGATCTCTAGTAGATATTTAGCAAAAACATTTCCTTTTGGGTGTTAAATGCGTGATTTCTTTGTCAAAATGATCTTAATAGGAGTTATATATGTATATTGTTACTGGAGCGGCTGGTTTTATAGGAAGCTGTATTGTTAAGAAGCTTAATGATCAAGGGATTGAAAATATCTTAGTGGTTGATCGGCTCGAAAGCGACCAAAAATGGTTAAATCTTCGAGGGGTTAAGTTTCAAGAATATGTTCATGCTGATGAGTTTATACTGCCAGATATCCTTGAGTCAGTTTTTGAAGAGGGGGTAACTCAGATCTATCATATGGGTGCTTGCTCAACCACAACAGAAACAAACGTCGATTATATTATGAAAAATAATGTTGAGTATTCTCAGATTTTATATCGCTATTGTGCAACCTACGACGTTCCTATTTGCTATGCCTCAAGTGCCGCCACCTATGGTGGTGGGGAACATGGGTTTATTGATGAAGAAAATGACCTAGAAAAATTACAACCATTAAATCCATATGGATGGTCAAAGCAATTAATGGATGAATGGGTAATAAAACAGTTAAAGCGTCCATCAAAATGGTATGGAGTTAAATTTTTTAATGTATATGGAGCAAACGAGTATCATAAAGGTGGGCAAAAATCAGTTGTTAGTCACGCTTTTGATCAGATAACTGAAAGCGGGGTAATGAAACTTTTTAAGTCCTATCAAGAAGAGTATAAAGACGGTGAACAGTTAAGAGATTTTGTTTACGTTAAAGATATTGTTGATGGTATGTGGGATTTAATGTCGACAGAGCATAATGGAGTCAATGGAATTTATAACATGGGAACTGGTGTGGCTCGTAGCTTTAAGGACTTGGTGGAAGCGACTTTTAAGGCCATGGATCAAAAGAGTCAAATCGAATATATTGAGATGCCTGCAAATATAAAAAATCAATATCAATATTTTACCCAAGCAAAAATGGAAAAGTTCAAATTTGCATTACCAAATTTCAAATTTCATAACTTGGAAGATGGAGTTACAGATTACGTGAAAAACTATCTGATGCAAGAAAATCCATTTATAAGGTCTCGTTAATGTTTAACGGTGGAGTTAAAGAAGCGGCTAAAATGCTGATGGGTCTTGATAGTATGGCCCAAAAAAAAATCATTGAAACAATTCGCAAAAAAGATCCGGCCATGGCCGAAAAGCTGGAGGCCAATCTTATTTGTATGGAAGACTTACAGTATTTGACAGCGACGATGTTAGTAGGGCTTTTGCGTGATATAAATCTTGAAACTTTTGGTCTAGCTCTCAGAACTATTGATCAAAACATAACCAAAAAAATTATGGATATGCTCTCTACTGGAATTAAGCTTGATATCGAAGATGGATTAAAAGGAAAACCCAGAAGAGTTTCAGAAGTGGAGCAAGCACAAACTGAAATTTTGAAAATCGTGCGACAAAAGATGGATATGGGACAAATTGTAATAAACCCTGACGGGGATGAGCTCGTATAGATAAATAATTGACTACAAATGACAGTACACCTGAAAAAAATTCAAAATGGTATATTTTCTCAATAAAAATTCCTATTGTGTACTCAATATAAACAGCGTGATATTGGACTCAAGTAATAAGTAATTTTAGCTTATTGAGAAAAGTATCCAAATTGTTTTCTGCGGAAAATACCTAGGAGTAATAAATGTTGAAAATGCTATTTAGTTTCGCTTTACTATCTTTTTCTCTTTCAAATTGGGCCACATCACCAGGCTATTCTTTACAGGTCACTAATAATACAGACCTTAAAGTGAGTATGGGTACATTTAAAGATATTTATCTTCCAAGTTGGTGTGAGGATGGTCCTTGTTTAGAAAGTGTGTATGAATATCTTAGTCCGGTTTCTCGTAAAGTGAGAAGTATAAAGGGCACGAAACTTCAAGATATCACCAAAATAATGGAAAACGAAAAATCAGTATTTGTAGTCATTAAAGATGATGGTAATTTTTACAAACAAGTTGAGTTTATTAGTTGTGAGTTAGCGAGGGAAAGCAATCCTTATTATCCTGTTGCAGAGTCACCTTTGCGTATTACTTTGGACTCGCGATTAAGTTATTGCCTAAATTTAGGCACAACAAGAGTCTCCATTGGACTTTAAGTTATAAGATAAGCAGTACTACCTTTGGGAGTATCTGATGAGGTTTTTTTATGGCCATTAAAGATATTCCCTTTCATCTAGGGCTATATATACCCGCTCTAGTTTAATTCTAGAACAAAGCAAGTCATTCAAGTGTACTGTCGTCACTGTGCATTCATTAAGAGTAGAAATATTATCTAATTTAGCACACTTAGAATTATACGCTCAGTCTTTTTAAAAGCTTTCCTAGGAGTTAATCCTTTTTTTCTATAGTAAGAGTATTTTTTATGTAATCTTTTAAACCATTCTTTACTAAAACCAATCTCGCTGCTGTAAAGTTCTAATTTTTCTTTTCTTTTTTTGACATTTAAAAATGAGTGAAAATTACTTGATAACCAATTCAAAATTTGGGTCTCTAATCGTATACTTTCGTTAGTACTATAGCGCTTAACAGTTTTTAGTATTGCATATTTTAAAGCGTAAACTTTATCGTCGAGGCTAATTTCTTTGCGATGACCTTTTATTGCATTGTAATAGGGTCTAAGATTTTTATAGGATTTTTGTTTTTTTCCGATATAGGGACCTTCTGCAAGTTCTAAAGCATAATTTCTATCCGAAATAAAGGTTTCTTCGCGAGAGGTCCAAAAGCGATAGTTGTTTTGCATTTCATAAAGTTTACTTATTGTTAATTTCTCACTAAAAATATAGTAATCAACTTTTTTGAGAGTATCATCTAGACTGTATAAATAAACACCTTCTATTTCATAGAGAAAACTAAGTGCCCTTTTATAGAGATTAACCTGTGAGTCTATTATTTTTTTATCAAAAACTAAATGAGTTACCTGGTGAAAAACCTTTGTGTGAAATTCTTTATTGACTTGGTTTCGTTGACCTTCAAAATTACCTGAATAGGGATTATATGACTGGAGTATATTTATTAGTTGGGTGACAAGTGTGAATTGTTTATCATTTGGAGCATGTGTGAAAACAAGTTTATGAATGAATTGCATGATTTGATTATAGCTTAGTCTTTCAGACTCATAACCTACGTTTAGTTTTTGGATAAAAGCTTCAGAAACGTTGATTGTGCGAATAATATCATCTTCGTTTGTATAGTTTTTGTCTTGGTAAAGGTGATTTAAGATTGAAAAACGAAGTTGTTTTGAATGTATATAACCTTTGATGGGTCCTTCTATTTTATCTTTCATCAGCTTTACATTAATAGGGGCGAGCTCAGATATTTTTCTTGCAGCTACCAAACTAGTGTGTGAGTTATAATGATATTTTGCTGCAAAGCTGTAAAGCTCTCCGATATAACCGAGAGGATGTTCCTCTCCTTGGTAAGCAAATCTTAATACTTCCATTGATACTGCCACAAGCTTATCATTGGAGGCTTGATTTTTGTCTGCTATTTGAATTGCATGCTGAACAACGCTTGAAAGGTCTTCTCTTAATTCTTCTTTTGTAATTTTCTTTTGCTTTATTAAAGTTGAGACATAGGACAAGGCTTGTTTAATATTATCTTTGTGTGAAAAACTGAGGATTTTTTTCGCTAGGTCAATACTTGTTTCAATCTGAATCTTCTGCTTCTTAAATGGAACTCTTTTTAGATTACTACTTTTTATGAGAGAAAATGAAATAAATGATTTTTCATTTTTTTGGGATCGTACTTTTTGAAAGATTTGCAATTTTTCAGGAGATGAGTTGAGAGTGTTTTTAATTTCTTCTAGATTGGCCTTAGGTGCAAAATGAAGCTTGATGATTGGTAGCTTGTGCTTATTATTTAACTTTGATTTAACAAATGAGCTGTTTTCAAAGTCTACATTTTGAATACTATCTAAACTAATACAGCTTTTTGCTTGATGTTCAGTTTCATTGCCCTGACAGATGTTCACTGTCTCCGTAGAAGCTCCGGCATAAATATTTTTATTAATGAGAGCAAAGTTATCACTTAAGTCTTCTATATTGTAGTCGGAAGAAGAGCTATCGTTGTGAGTTCTTAAATTTAAGGGAATTTCACGAAAGGCATTTTTTACATTAATTTGATCTGGATGTGCACCTGCTTTTATCGCTAGTGACTTTTTTAATTGTTGTGACATTAATGTTATGTCATATGGAATAATAATCCATCTTTTGTAAATAATTGCATCGCCACTACGAAAGATTGGAAGATGCAGCTTCGCTTTCTTATAGCCAATTTTATGCTTCTTTCGTGATTCTTCTGTGTGGTATCTGCGCCAATTACATTGAAAAAGGTTTCGATTATTGATAGCAGATATCCTGACATCTTTTGCATAATAATTAATATCTTTATCTTTGGGATTAAGTAATGGAAAGCCTGGGCAGCGTGGTTTTCCATTGGCTTTGCTCGCTTTTTGAAGTTTCACTTTGAACCC
>JABJPQ010000256.1 GCA_018663815.1 Halobacteriovoraceae bacterium
GAAAAAACCTATTCTTATTTTGAACTGGACTCCTAATTTTATTGAAAAGCTTTATGATGGAAAATTTGTAGAGTTTCCAAATTATTCTAAAAAGTGTGAAACTGATCCCAAATGGGGAACGAATAAAAAGGAGGTTTATGATTGTGGTAATCCAAAAAACGGATGGCTGAAAAAAGTAGTCTCTAGGAATTTTCCTAAGGAATGGCCTTGTGCTTTTGAAATTTTAAAAAACATAGACTTTAATAATAGTATGATTTCAGAGTTAACTAAGCAGTTAGAATATGGCAAGATGCCTTTGAAAAGAGTTGCATATCAATGGTTTGATCAGCATAAAGATTTATGGAAAAAATGGATTCCAAAAAATTGTATAGCAAAATGAGCTTATCTTTTCCGGTATTATAAGCAAAGAGTATGGGGAATCCTTTAAAACCAGAACGGTTGTTAATATAAGAACTCCGACTTTCATAATGGAGTTAATAAGAGTTTTGATGAGTAAAATATTTTTTTTATTTATAATCCTCTCCGCTCATAGTCCAGGATTTGCACAAAAAAAACAATTGAAATTACGAGTGGTAGGTGAAGAGTTTGCACCTTTTGAATTTATTAAAAATGGCGAAGTTGTAGGAATTGATATTGACATTGCTAAATATATTTTTGATCAAATGAATATATCTGTAGAATTTAATATTCTACCATGGAAACGAGCATGGAGTTCAATTGTAGAAGGGAAGGCCGAAGCTGTTCTCACTACAAGTCGCAGTAAGAAGAGGGAGCCCTATTTATGGTATCCTGAAGAAAATATGTGGATCAGTAATTTTGTTTTTTTTGTTCATAAAGACAAACAGGATATTCCTTTTGAGGGCTATAAAACTATACTAGTAAAAAAATGGAAGGTAGGAATTATTGACGGTAACTCTTATCATCCAAGCTTTTGGAAGGCTTTTCCTTATCAAAATGGTGCGACTACATTTCAGGGGGATCACAGTAAAGCAAAAGAACATCTACAACTACATAAGACCACTATGTTAAATCAAAATCTAAAAATGCTCGCAAAAAAACGTATTGACATTTTTTTATCCGACAAAACTTTTGGAAACTATTCTATAAAAATTCTTAAACTTAAAAGTGAAGTTACTTATTATGACAAGGTCGTCTATTCAAAACCATACCCTATGGCCTTTTCAAAAAAATCTAAATATCCAAATCTAAAGAAGATATCCCTGGAATTTGATTTTCGTTTAAAAAAACTGAAAAAAACTACAAAATACCAAGACTTTTTCGATAAATGGCTTAAATAACTTCCAGATGTGCAGGAATATGTACATTAAGCTCTAATAACTCTCAAGACCAAGTGACAGTCGTTATGAACTTTCAAGTTATTTAGATTTTATTGGATTTTTAAAGGTTGCTGCTTTTCTAAAGATAATAACTTAGTACAAGGAGACGCTAAAAACGTCCTCTTATAGCGATGGGGAAGCTGCAAAGCCACCATTTTGATGGGTTTCAGATGAAGAAGAGTCAGAGTTACTGCTGCCTTGATTAGAACTACTTTCAGAAGTTTTCTTAGCAACAAAGTTATAAACCTTTTGGTTTTCCTCTGTTGATTCTGAAATTAATGTAATAGAAGGTTCTTCGTTAACTCCAAGAAGATCAAATTCATTTTGAGCTACAATTAAAGCTTCATTTGCAATCTGCTCTTTTGTATAATTATTTGAATCTGTAATAGAAAATTCGTATAACATGACCTATC
The DNA here is from genome assembly GCA_018663815.1 of Halobacteriovoraceae bacterium. Lineage (GTDB taxonomy): Bacteria > Bdellovibrionota > Bacteriovoracia > Bacteriovoracales > Bacteriovoracaceae. The sequence goes on from JABJPQ010000256.1 coordinate 1,751, forward strand.
CTAACTTATATATCTGCTGTCTGTACTTATAGCACTGTAGACGCTGTAAGTCAAAAACGAAATTTTAAGTATGAAGAAGGTATAATGGCATTAAATAGAAGTGATATTAAGAGTTTAAGAGATGATTTATCACCTTTTTTAATACATTTAACAAGAGGTGGAACGTATCGGAAATGGAAAGATATTCATAATACACCTACAGATGTTAACCCAACTTTAAATGCAAAATCCTCTCTCGAAGAAATTATCAGAAATAGCAAGATAGAGGCCCGAAGCCCGTTTGGGTATTTCAATTATTCAATACCTTATGGTACGAAAAATCTAAATTCAAAAGTGCAACGATCTTGGTTGCAATCAGTCTGCTTTACTGAAACCCCTGTCGATCATATTCATATTCAATTTCAGAATATCATTGGTCGATCACTCCAATTTGAACCATATGGTTTGGCATTTTTTGAAAACTCGGTTCGGTCAAATAATGGTGGTCCTGTAATGTACTTCGATACAAATAACAGGGCGATACGACAATCATTAGATACAATTCCAACAAGTAATATTTGCACCTCAATTAAGTCTCTCTTGCCTTTATATGAAGGATTTGGGCCACCTCTTTTCTCTAGGTATGGTTCACCAGCAGAAATTGATTTTCGCTGGGAAAGAGAATGGCGAATTGTAGGAGATTTTAACTATTCGCTAATAAGTGATGTAGCTTTTGGTATATGTCCTACGAGTGAAATTAGCTATTTTGAAAACCTTGTTGGTAGCAAATTCCCTTTCATCGATCCAACACCACCAATACAAACAATGAAGCAGAAACTGAAACAAAACTCTAAATTACAAAATTTAGTTTAAAATATTTAAAGATGAGCCAGTTGGTATTACCAGCTCATCTTTAGACCTTAACTAAGTCTAGTATGTTCCATGGTAAATTCTCGGAGTTTCCCAAGGTGAAGCATTTCTTTCCATTTTGTTTCTGAAACTTTCCCTTTTTTCTTTTCCCAAAGATTTCTTATATATTTGTCTTCGTGCGCCCAAGTAATAGACCTTATTTGTAATTTTTCAATATCTTCCTTAGTTAGATTTTCGAGAAAGTAGCCAATCAAAGCATCAAATGTAATCTTACCGCAGTCCTCTGTGCGATTCGTCTTATTTAAAAACTTATTTACATCAATTTTTGTATTTTTCTTAACTCTTATTGATGTGTATTTGTTATCTTTTACATTTGTACTTGTTTCATTTGTTCTCATAGTATTTCTCCTGAAATTAAATTAATTCTTAAAAGTTGATAATAATGGGTAAACGGCCTTGAGCTTTTCTTCACTAAGTCCCTTAATAATATTCATACAATCATCTTGAATCTCTGTGACAAAAATCTCTGCGTTCATGTGATAATCAAAGTCTTTCATTGTGAAGCCGTAGGATTCTACAATGAATTTTATTCGACTATTGGGTATCTCAATTCGTCCATTCTCTATGTGACCAATAGCTGTTCTACTATAGTCACATAGAAGACTCGCATCATATTGAGTTAGTTTTTTTAATCTTCTCAAAACATAAAGAACCTTTGCTTCCTTTGTGATAATTTTCTTATAACTTCTCCTAAGATCATTTTGTTCAATGACCTTAATACGAACTTTACAAAGATCTTTTTGAACCTTGCCAATTTTCCCTTCGCAAATGTCACGATACTGATTTTGAGAAATGCCATAGGCCAAGCAGTAATGTGCAATTTTACTTTTTGTTAGTTCAACTCTGCCATTTTCAAGCTGTTCAATTAGCTTAAAGGTTACGCCGACCAAGGGAGCCGCATCCTTACGGCTCAGTCCCTTCATTTCTCTCATTTTCTTGAGAGCAGTGACCTCTTTAGTAATCACTTTCTTTTGTGATCTTCTTAAATTCTGTACTTCCATAGATTCCTCATTTTTAAATGTTGCTAATTTTCAGCCAGTGCATCACTGGCTGAAAATTAGCAACTTCTGCCAGTGATGCGCTGACAAAAATTGTTAGTGATTTAAACGGATTGCGACCTAGAAAGTGCTAATTTATATTCGGAAAAAGTGCCTGCTAATCAGGTAGCCACGGAAGTAGCCATAAGTAGCCAATGGGAGAAATTCTTAGAAATGTTGTGAAATTTTAGAGAGTAGAATTGGAAGTAACTGCTTGAATCCATTAGTGTTTTAATATCAAGGCCTTAACAAGTAGTATTCAAAGCTTTGCTTTTTTAATCCCGAAAAATGGTGGAGGTTGTAACAAGCTAGTTGAACGAGGTCTTACTACGAATCAAATGTTTGATGTTGTTTGGGCCATACCTAGAGTTGATAGGAAAAAGGTTCTTTTACTCAGCTCTCAGGGCATGTCC
>JABJPQ010000386.1 GCA_018663815.1 Halobacteriovoraceae bacterium
CTTAGGAGCATCTCTGTGAATTGAGTAAGTCTTTTTAGCTCCAACTGGACCTCTTTCGTCAATCGGATCACCAATAACATTGATGATTCGGCCAAGAACTTCTCTACCAACAGGTGCCTGAATCGGTGCTCCAGTATCTTTAACTTCGATACCTCTGGCTAGACCTTCAGTAGCATCCATGGCAATTGTTCTTACCATATTATTTCCTAGGTGTGAGGCAACTTCACATACTAAGTTCCATTCTCCACCTTCGATTGATCCATTTGTCATTCTAAGTGCGTTGTAGATCGCTGGTAGTTTTCCGTTTGCAAATTCAACGTCGACTACAGGTCCCATAACTTGTCTAATAATTCCTACGTTTTGTTCAGACATTTTTGTATGCTCCTTAAGAGTTTAATGACTCAGCACCAGATACAATTTCACTTAATTCTGTTGTAATGGCTGCTTGTCTTAATTTGTTCATCGTTATTGTTAGTTTTTTAATCATATCTTTACTATTTGTTGTCGCATTATCCATAGCTGTCATTCTTGTTGCGTGCTCAGCTGCTACAGCGTCTAACATACTTGTAAAGACGGTTGTATTTAAAACTTCCGGAATTAAGTTATCAAGAATTCCCTCTGGGGAAGGCTCATATTTAAAATCTACCGGAAACTCTTTTAGTAATGCTTCTTTTTCTTCCCCTGAAACAGTCATGGGCAGCACTTGCTTAACCGTTGAGTCAAACTCAATAACTGATAGAAAAGAATTATATGCTACATATAGCTTTCCTATTTCATCGTTCTTAAAATGTTCTGCAAGTTCATCAACGATTAATTGTGCTTCATTAAAACTAGGGTCAGCTTTCGCGTAAGCAAATGTTTTAGTTTGCTTAAAACCATCAAAAGCGAGAAGTTCTTTAACTTTTTTTCCTATGAAGTATAATTTATAATTTGTTTCAGCATCAGCTTGAACAAAACCTTTTACTTTTCTAGCAAGTGAAGAGTTATAACCCCCACACAAACCTTTATCCGAGGAAATAATTAAAATAGCAGCATTTTTATTGCTTATAGCTTCTTTTAAATACTCATGTTTATAATTTTCGCCCAAAGCTGCTGCGACACGAACTGTTTTATCTAGTTCAATTGAGTAAGGTTTAAAACCTTCTACTCTTAACTGTGCTTTAGATAGTTTTGCAGCTGAAACAAGCTTCATGGCACTCGTGATTTTGAGAGTACTTTTCGTACTCCCAATTTTCACCTTTAATTCTTTAACATTTGCCATAGTGGTCTCTTTGTTTAATTAGTAATTAGCTGAGATATAAGCAGTAACAGTTTCTGTTAGTTTGACTTCATTCTCAGGGGTAATTTGTTTTTCATTTCTAATTGCATCTCTTAGGTCAGTATGCTTCGTTTTGATATGCTCTAATAAACCTTTTTCCGCCTCAACAATTTGGGCTATTGGAACAGCGTCAAACAAACCTTTTGTTCCTGCAAAAATAGACATTGCTTGATCTTCAACATCATAAGGTGAGTATTGCCCTTGCTTAAGAAGTTCAACTAGTCTCTCTCCTCGTGCAAGTTGCTTTTGAGTTGCTTCATCTAGATCTGATGCAAACTGAGAAAATGCTGCCAGCTCTCTATATTGTGCAAGATCAAGTCTTAGTGTTCCTGATACTTTCTTCATTGCTTTAATTTGAGCTGAACCACCAACCCTTGAAACAGATATACCAACGTTAACTGCTGGTCTTACACCAGAGTTAAATAAATCTGCTTCCAAAAAGATTTGACCATCTGTAATCGAAATAACATTTGTAGGAATATAAGCCGCAACATCTGACTCTTGAGTTTCAATGATTGGTAGTGCTGTTAATGAACCTGCCCCAGTATCATCACTCATTTTTGCTGCTCTTTCTAATAGTCTCGAGTGAACATAAAATACATCCCCTGGAAATGCTTCTCGTCCAGGTGGACGTCTAAGAAGGAGCGATAATTGTCTATATGCTTGAGCCTGCTTAGTTAAATCGTCATAAACGATAACTGCATGCTTCCCACTATCTCTATAGTACTCAGCCATTGTACAGCCCGTATAAGGAGCAATGTATTGAAGAGGGGCTGAGTGTGAAGCTGTCGCTGATACAATAATTGTATACTCTAGTGCTCCTGCTTCTTTAAGTTTTTGATAAACTTGTCTAACTGTTGATTGTTTTTGTCCAATCGCCACGTATACACAAACGACATCTTTACCTTTTTGGTTAATGATCGTGTCTAATGCGATTGCTGTTTTTCCCGTTTTTCTATCGCCGATGATTAGTTCTCGCTGTCCCCGCCCGATTGGAATCATTGAATCAATTGCTTTAATTCCTGTTTGAACTGGCTCATGAACTGGTTTTCTCTTGATAATTCCAGGAGCTTTAATTTCAATATTTCTAAACTCTGTACTTTTAATTTCACCTTGACCGTCAATGGGCTCACCAATAGCATTTACAACTCGACCGAGAAGAGCTGCGCCAACGGGAACCTTAACGATTGATTTAGTTCTTTTTACGGTTGATCCTTCTTTAATCTCAGTATCATCACCCAAAACAGCGATACCAACATTATTTGATTCAAGGTTAAGTACCATTCCCTTAACACCGTTATCAAACTCAACTAGCTCACCAGCAAGAACATTTTTTAATCCAAAAACTCTTGCAACACCATCACCGATTGTTAGTACTGTTCCAACCTCATTCACATCTAGTTTAGATTCAAAGTTAGCAATTCTTTCTTTAATAATCCCAGTAATTTCTTCGGGTCTCATTGTCGTGCTCATTAAGCGTATCCTTAGTTATTATGATTTTTATTTAATTTCCTAGTATAGAGTCTCTAAAACTTTTTAATTGATTATCTACTGTTGCATCTAATTGTAAGTCTCCAACAGTTACTTTATATCCAGCCGTGATTGAATCATTTTTTTTGTATTCTAAAACGGCTTCAACACTTCCAAGTTCTTTTTTAAGTGCCGTTATTAATTTATCCTTATGGTCTTGAGAAATATCATCTTCAGCACCTTCAATAGTGCCCTTCATAAATCCCCTAGCCTCATCATCAACAATAATGACTTCTTTAATAATTAACGGTAACAAAGATATTCTTTTTTCATTAATTAAATATTTAATTGCTGCCACTAATATTTCTGACATTGATAACTTTCCCGCAATGGCAGTGAAAACATCTTCTTTTTCTTCATTTGTAAAAACGTCTAAAAACAATACGTTTTCTAGGTCATTTGAAGAGTTTATAACTTCAGTAAATACAGTAAGTTCTTTTGCAACATCAACATTTTTTTCTTTACCCAGCTCTATAAGTGTATTTGCATATACTTTCGCAATGTTTTTATTTTTCATTCCTATAAACCTTTAATAATATTGTTTGTTGAATTGTTTGCTAATTTAGCATCACTTTTAATTTGTGTTTTAGCTTTTGCAATAACCAAATCAAGAAGTTTAGAATTTAAATCACCAAGTAATTCTTTTTTTTCTGCTTCGATTTTTTGTGCTGCATCTTCTTTTAGTTTCTCTATTCGGCTTTCTACTTCAAGTGCGTATTCTGTTTCATAATTTTTTATTACTTTTGCATTTTCAGTCGTTAGGGCATTAACCTCAGCTTCAACTCCAGAAGCTTTTTTTCTTTGCACCTCCATCATCATCTCAGCTTCTTTAGCCTTACTAGATGCTCGCTCTAACATTTCAGCAACTGTTGTTGACTTACTTGCAAAAAAATCTCTTGCTGGTGTTCTTAATAAGTATATTAACCCACCTAAAAGTATCGCCACATTTATTGCAGGAGCAATTAATGATC
>JABJPQ010000486.1 GCA_018663815.1 Halobacteriovoraceae bacterium
CATTGCAGTTATTGCTTCTCGCACCATTAATTGAGGAACTTGTTTTTAGAGAAGGATTTGTAGCTTTATTTGAAAAGTTTAAATTAAATAAAATTTTAATCTTGAGTTTGAACTCTATTTTATTTAGCCTATCTCACTTACCGGCCCTGTGGCACTTACCTGTTGAGTTTCACTCATTTATTGCATTTCAAGTTTTCTACACTCTTATTCTTGGTTGGATATGTACTAAAGTGAGAATTGAAACGAAGGGACTTGCACTTCCTATAATTCATCACTTTCTTTTTAACTTGATCTTTTATGTAGCACTGAAGATGTCTTATATTTGATCTGAAGTATAGAACAGAACTCTCTGCTGAATTTCATGATAAAGCTCTTGGCACGGTGGTGCAGGAAGGCTCTCATTTGTTTTTGTAAAAGTAATTAAGTCTTCTAGCATTTGAGATTCTCTGATTTTCTCTAACTGCTCAACGTATGAATTTAATTGTACCATTTTGATTTCATCTTGTGTGTCAATATAGCAGTGAATATTATAAATTAGCTGCTCTAACTTTAGAAATATCTCATCACAATCATGATGAATAATCCTCTTCTTTTGGTAGAGATAGTACAAAAAACCAATAAAGGCTAATATTGCAATTTCAAAAATAAGTCCGAGCCATGTATCCATAAAACACCAAATTAAATTAGTTTATATACTAATCCTAACACAGTTTATTGGTAGTTAGAAACGCAACTTTTACTTTAGAAAGAAATTCTAAACCCGATAAGTCCTTTAGTGAGGTGATAATCAATGTATTACGCAAAAAGCATGAGGGATCTTCTTCAAACGACCCAGTTAAATATGGAGTTTTTTGAGGAGTTAGATGAGTTTCAAATCCACTTTATAGAGATGTGTTTTAAGCAATCAATGGATATGAAAATTGGTTTAGTGAACGAAGTTGAACAGTATAATTTACACCTCTTTGAGGAGTATAAACTGAGGAAACTGGAGCGGATGTATGGGGTTGATCCAGATTTCTTAAAAAGATCAGCTTAAGTATTTTTAGTTATAATTTTCAGTAACACCTTTCCTGCCATCAATTACATTCTTGCTGCGGCATTACTTTCGCCTGTTGTTGAAGGGATATCTTCTGGGGAATTAATTTCTTTAGTGTCACTCCTCAGTTCAAAGGAGTGTGATCCAATTTTATTTGAGGTGTGGCTTAAGGTTGCTTTAGCTGCTTCTCTTCTTAACATTTCTTTTGTACTTTGGTCACATACAACATCACTGGCACGCATATACATATTTCGTAAATCTTCATTAAACATATTTGAATTAACCATGCTTCTTGTAAAGAGATCAGGTGCTTTATCGATACCCTTTTCCCCTAATTTCTCTGCTATTATATGTGATCCATTGATTGCAATATCAAAGAGTGCCACGAAGGCATTCAGCGGGTAATATACAAATAAATACGCAGGAGCTCCTGTCGCTCCAGCTATTGCTAGCTTAAGAGGTGAACATACTTGAGCAGTGGTTATTTTTAGTCCTAGGTCTGTGTAGCCTGAAAACGAATAAGTCTGAGCAAAAACATTATTGGTTATTAAAATGATTGCAATACTCATTAAGAGTTTTTTCATTTTCTTCCTTTAATTATGATTTACTTGTAATAATGCGCAATGTGGGTGCCATGCATAGGATGTGGTTCTAGCTATGTAACAGAGGATCAGATATATTGGCTACTGACTAAAGATAGCACAACCTTGAGGGGGATGTGTTTAAGTTTTTATCAATATGTACTGACCGGTATTATATGTCAGCTGCGATGAGTTATTAGGCAGCTTTAATCTTTCTTATGTTATAATTTTCTTATGAGTATTGGTAAACGTATAAAAAATATAATTCATGGTAAAGTACACACAATTTTAAACGATAATGAAAGTGTAGATTTTGATAGTGAACTCGAAAGTAAGTTTGATGAGATTCAAAGTGAACCGAAGAAAATATCAGAAATAGACTCTGATAAGAAAAAAGCACTACATATTTTAGAATTATCTGATCAGTGTAGTTTAAACCAGATTAAAAGTGCCTACCGAAATTTATCCAAAAAATATCACCCAGATAATTTTTCAAACGAATCAAAAAAGTTAGCAGACGCTTCTAAATTAATGGGCCAAATAAATTGGGCCTATGAGTATTTATTAAAAAAAGAGAAATGATAAGCTTAACTAACTTTTTTCTTTAGCTCGTCAATATCATCATGTTCAGGTTTTTGCTCGATTTGTTTCATCTTTTGCTTTAATTCTAATAAAGCATCATCACCTTTTTTTGTCATTTCAAGCTCAGCAAACTGTGCTTCTAAATCAGTACTTGATGAGTTGTCTAGCATTTCTAACTCGGCTTCTGTTTGAGCTTCAATTTTATGTATTTTATCTTGTAAGTTTTCCACTAGGTAAGTTGGAGACTTCGTGGATTGACCATTAAGTGTCTTATTAATTTGTTGAGTCGTTTTTGCTGTTTGAAATCTTGCTAGGAGAACATTATACTCTCTTTTGGCCTTTTCAACTTTATCCTTTGATGCTTTTAGATTCGTTTTAAGTGTTGCTGTCGCATTACACTGTGTTTGCCATTCAACTTTAAAGTTTTTTGCATTTTGTTCACATTCTTCTTTTTTTATAAGTGCTTCTTTGGCTAAATCTTCTTTACCTTGCTCTAAGGCAAACATAGCTTTCCCTTCCCAATCATTTGCTTGATTTAATTGATTCTCCATGCTTAATTTCAATTTTTTCTCATCGGCAATTGCCTTAGTTGTTGACTGAGTTATTTTTACGATCTCTTTATTCATTTGATCAACAAAAACACGTAATTGTTCTTCAGGGTTTTCAAACTTATCAAGAATCTTATTTGATTTACCTAATATTTGGTTCCAAAATCTTGCTAAAAGGGCGATAAAGCTATTCATACAATTTCTCCTAAATTTCTATGCTTTTACCTTGTCGGAGTAAGGTTTATAAACTTGAGCAAATAATTTTATTTACTTAAGTTTGATCTCTGAGGAGCCGATCAAATAACATGGCAGAAAATATGACTAAAACGGTTAGATATACTGAAGTCTCTTATATTGGAGAAGGGATGAGTTCAAAGGTGTATAAAAGCTGGGATAATCAGCTTAATAACTGGGTGGCCTTAAAACTTATGAATCCCCATCTTGCTAACGATCAGGTAGGAATTGAACGTTTTAAACGTGAAATTCAAATTACTCGGATGGTGAATGATCCGCGAATAATAAAAATTTTTGATTTGAAAAAAAATTCTAAAGGTCTCTATCTTGTAATGGAGTATTTAGATGGAAGAGATTTAAGTGATACTATTAAGTTAAACGGGCCAATGTCAGTTGAAACGGTTATTTCTTTTCTAACAAATATTTTAGAAACATTAAGCTCCTGTCATGAAAAAAATATCATTCATCGAGATTTGAAACCACAAAATATATTTGTACAAGGTGATAATAGTATTAAAATTTTAGATTTTGGGATTTCTAGAATGACAGGTTTAAGTGACCTTACTCAAACTGGAACATCTTTAGGCTCACCTGAATATATGGCCCCTGAACTCTTTGCTAACAATACTTTTGATACACGTACTGACTTATATGCTATTGGAATAATGGCTTATGAAATGCTAATCGGCGAGTTACCATTTAAAGGGGATAGCATTGCGATCCTGTTTAAACAACATGTAATGGAACCTGTGCCCACAATGAGTGAGAAAAGAGATGATATTCCTAAGTGGTTAAGTGATATTATAATGAAGCTCTTAGATAAAAACCCAATTCATCGTTACCAATCAACACAAGAAGCACTTCATGATATTGAACATAAAACTGTTATTTTTAGTGAAAGCATATCGCTTGATAAAAGAGAATGTCTAAAGTGTAATGAAGATACTTTACAATCTTTACCTATTTGTCTTAGTTGTGGATATGGATCAGCTGAAAAAAACAATAAAAATAAAAAAGATAGGTATAATCTTATTTTTACAAATAATGGTGACATGGAGTGCTTAAATCACTATGCAAAGAAAAAAATAAATCATCAAAAGAAAATTAATATGTCTGCATTTAAGGAAATTAAAGTTGCAGGCAATTTAACTTATGAAGAGGCAAAACTGTTACAAAAGGATGCTTCAAAACACGGTGTATTTTTAGAAACTCGTAAAAAAGGAATTGTATCTCTATTTCGCTATTACTATGGTGTTTTAATTGCAAGTTTCCTTCTGCTTGTGCCTACAGCACTTATGTGGTTTATGACACTTATTGAAGTTTTTAGGTATAGTTCAAGACATGGAATTCTTAAGGGTATTGTAATGTTAACAAATGAAAAATTTTATATATTTCAAGAAGGAGTTCTTATCTTATTTCTCTTGTCATTACCTATACTTTGGCTTTGGTATTTAAGAAGTGTTTTTAAAAAACCTTTGTTTGGAAATGATTCAAAGTTAAATGCTGAATCTAAAAATACATTTTGGTATGGTGAAATATGCAAAAATATACAACTAAATAAATTTGCTTCTTTTAAAGAGGCTGATGCACATATAATAGAAAGGTATCTTTTCTTTAAAAAGCAAATTGTTGACTTAACAAGTGATCACCAGGAGAAGCTGGATCGTTTACTTGTAAACTTTATGAATCTTACTGAGGTTATGAGCATTCTAGCTAAGAGCATTGATGAAAGAAGAATACTGATACACTCAGGAACGAATAGTGAAGAACTTTTTCAAGAAACGATGGATCTAGAAGAAAAACTTTCACAATTGAATAATAAATTAATTTATCTCAATTCGATATTTAACGGCTTGATTGCTCAAATGTATGGAGAGGAGAGTTTAACCTTGTTGGATTCGATTGAAGACTCAAAACAGTTAATTGAGGATACTAAAGTTGAGCTTGATGCGATTAAAGATCTTAAACTTATGATTGAGGAAGCGGCATGAAAAGTTATAATCAACTTAACACAGGAACGGTTTTGGCTAAACGATATTTTATCGAAAAGATTATTGGTCATGGTAAAAGCTCCACAGTATATAAGGCACTAGATAAACAAACCGATCTACCTGTGGCCCTTAAAATATTAGATCCTTTTTTAGCTCAAGACCCAATACATAATGAGCGATTTCTTAGAGAAGTAAAAATTATCAATCAAATTGGAAATCAGAATATTATTAATATCTATGATTACGTTGAGGATAATGAATTGAAAATTATAGTGATGGAATTTTTAGAGGGGTGTGATTTAAAAGACTATATTAAAAACCATGGAACATTTGAACTTAAAGAGTTTACCATATTTGCTAAAAACTTAATGAATACAATGTCCGCTTGCCATAAAAAGAATATAATTCATCGAGATATTAAACCACAGAATATTTTTATTCTCCAAAATAAGCAAATGAAACTATTAGATTTTGGAATCTCTAGAGTTAATACGATGAGTGACTTAACCAAAACAGGAACAGCGATAGGTACTCCGGAATATATGTCACCAGAGGCTTTCTCAAGTACGCAACTAGATATCCGCTCTGACATATATTCTGCGGGAGTTGTTTTGTATGAAATGCTTGCAGGAAGGCCACCCTATATAGGAACATCGCTTGCACAGGTTATGGCAAAGCAGCTAAAGGAAGACTACCCAAAGTTAGACGAGTTTCGAGATGATATTCCTGAGTGGATGATGTATATAATTTATAAATGTTTGAAAATATCACCAGACCAAAGATACCAAAGTTCTCATGAAGTCCTAATAGATTTCGAAGATGGAGAGGGCGCCTTTATTAATTTCTCTAAAGATAATCATGTAAGAAAGTGTACTAAGTGTAATGCACAGTTGATTGATGGACTTTCGTTTTGTCATAGTTGTGGGCGAATGCTTTCAGAGTTTTATAAGAAAGGGAAAATCTCAATTATTTTATCACGCTGTAAGGAGTCAAAAGAACTTGCAGATTATTTGCATAAGTTATTTCCTCATGTAAAACATCGGTACATTGAAAAGAAAATAAAAAAGATGCCTTCTTTGTTATTTAAAAAGGTCGATGAAGAAACTGCCAATACTCTTTTTCACGAGTTAAAAGGTTTACCACTTGAGATTAAAAAAGTAACGAGGGTTTCGACCACGATGGAACTTCCAAGATATCTCAATGTAATCATGATCATAACAGGCTATTTTTTACTAGGTGAAATGATAGAACACGAATGGGCCATGCTCGGAGTTTATTTTACAATAGCTTGCTTCATTTTAATTTTTTCTGTTTATCTTAAACGTACAACTCCTGCCGTTTCATTAAAACCATTTTACAATAAAGCCAAAAAAATTGACCCCTCAACTGCTGAAGTTGCTAATAACATTTCCCAGTTAAGTGATATTAAAATTAAGGCGATGTTAGGTAAAATATTTTCAAAGCGTGATTATTTAAAAACAAAAGACGCTGAGATGGAAATAGAGGTTTTGGACTCAAAAATACAAGAACTTATTAATAAAGGTACACAATATTCAAAGTGGTTTGATTACCTTGAGTCTACCAGTATAAATGATATTAAACGTAAAATGGAAATTGTAGATATAAAAGCTAAAGAAGCGAAAACAACTGATGAGACCCAGGTGCTTATCAAACAAAAAGCTTCATTGTTGGATGAGTTTAAACATTACCGACGGTTACAAGAACAGTATGCTGAGTACAACTTTTCGTTACTAAATTTTTATGAACTTCTAAATACTATGGCCAACAAAAGGATGAACTGGAAAGAAGTGGAGTTAGAAATAAATGAACGTGCATTATTAGAGCAAAATAGTAGTGACGGTTTTTTAAAAGTTGCTTAGGTCATTGATTTTTATTTAGTTTAAATAATATCTTGCCCCTAATAGTCATGACGCTTATACATTTCCTTTTTTAAAGTGACTCATTTCCTGAACTGCCAGCACTATCATTGTAATTAATTGTTCCGTTATCTTGATATTAAGAAAATGCGATCGACTCAAAAAAATATACTCAAACCTTCACTAAGTTTTACTTTCCTAGATTATTAGGAGCTATCTTTTTATTTGGATTATTTAACTTATTAATCATTTTATCAACGGTTTTCCAGGACTCACTCGTCCAAGCACCTAGAGGTACAATGGTTTTATCCTCTTTAATACCCATTAATATTTTTACTTCACCACGTTTGGTTCACTCAATTGATACTTTTGTGGGAGAAGTCCGTCAACTCGAGAACTACATCATTCCCTTTAAGGGAAAAACTTATAGTAATTGCAATGTAGAGATTATTGATGATGGTAAGATATATGCGGTCAAAGTGATGGGAATTTAATTAAAACTCACTACGTTCGCGCAACTTTTTTAAAAAC
>JABJPQ010000253.1 GCA_018663815.1 Halobacteriovoraceae bacterium
ATTTAAAGAATATATTAATTAAAAAAATCACATTAAACACTTCTCATCTCAAGTTTTTTATAAAATACACACTAAAACGTAAATTAGTGAAATTCCTACCCACCTCTCTCACGAGAAGAGTCGCGGAGGTCATCCTTTTTTTAAAGTAGTTAAACAAAGTTATCGAGGTTAGCTTGCCGGCTTTCCTTCCACCAAAAATCCCTCGCTCACCATCTTTTCTTTATTATACTTTAATTTTTTACCGGTAGAGATTTTAATTACTCGTCCCCCAGCTTGCTCAACAATAGCTTGAGCCGCAGCTGTATCCCATTCCATAATCATTCCAACTCGAGGGTATAAATCAGCACTTGCTTGGGCAATTAAACACATTTTTAAAGAACTTCCCACCTGGACAATCTCAAGCTGAGGATACTCAAGTCTTTTATTCTCAATATATTCGATTGTCTTAACACATGGATGTGAGCGACTTGTAACAACACGATAATCTGTGTGCCTTTTTAATAGGGGTAATTGTTGTTTTGTATTAGCAACGACTTTATAACTCTTTTCATCTTGAGTATAGAATAGCTCATCCTTAACAGGAGCATAAACAATCCCCTCACAAACTTCATCATCAACGATATAAGCAATGTTAACTGTGAAGTCTCCTGTTTTATTAATAAATTCTTTTGTACCATCTAATGGATCCACTAAAAAAAATGACTTCCAATTTTTACGTACTTCAAAACTTGGAATTGTTCCTTCCTCGGATAAAACTGGGATTTGGGGATAGAGCAGATTAAGTGCTTTGCAAATATAATCACTGGCCAATAAGTCTGCTTTAGTAACAGGAGACTCATCCTCCTTGGATACTATATCGTAAGAACCAGAGGCATAAACCTCCATGATTAACTCACCGGCCTTCAAAGCAATTTCACATATTTTTTGGGTATCAACCTTAGTCATATAGTAAATAGTAATTTTTTTATTTTAGAATGGATAATCATTTCTTCCAATAAATCTCATCAAAATCACCTCGCGTTTTGATAGGAAGGAAAAATTTTGCCCGATTTTGTGGTGCTAGATTTAAAAAATTAACAAGTGGTTGATCAAAATTTTGTCTAAAAAACTTATCCAAATTTAAGATACTTGAGCCAAGAGCTCCTTCAAGCTGAGTAAACACAGAGCCATCTTGTTCTTTTTTATTTTCAATTAAATCTGGGGATAGAATATTTTGAAAATCAAAAGCTGAAACATCTAAGTGTTTCATAAATAGTTTTTTTAATGCATATTTGTTTATTATTACGATATTCGTATTAAAAAGAGATCTTTTATCACTTGGACGCAAGCCTAATTGCTCAAAGAGTTTTACTTGATTGGCCTTTTGCGCCTGAGCCTTCTCCACGATTGTTATATAAGGTTTTGCTTCATTTACAATAACCAGTTGCCCACCCTTTTTATCTTGTTCCAGCTTCGTTGTTGTCATCATTACAATTGGAATTTCTTGATCAACAATCCAGGAAAAAATTTTTGAATCTGGGGTTGAACGTAAATCTTCACCATTTCCAATAATAAGTAATTCTTCTGATGGTTCACTTGCAGTATAAATATTAACGATTTCGGAGAAGCCAATATATCCATGTCCTGCAGGGGCCATTCGATCAAAGCTAACTTCACCAGATTGAGCAATCGTTGGCATCAATAATTGAAATATCTCAGGGTAATGCTTTAATTTCTCACTTGAAAATATTTCTTTATAGTTTTGCTTTTTTAAGTAATGCCTTTTTTCCCAAATTTCTAACACAGCGTCTTTCGTTTCTTCGTTAATAAGATTTTGAAACGCGATAAACTTAAAGAGTTCTTTTTCACTTACGCTCTCTGCTTGTAATAACTGAACTTCAGCAATGGACAGTATTTCCTCGTGATATTTTATAAATAAATCTGTTCCCTTAGAACCAAGCTTTGATCTTTTTGTGTACTTTGCTAACAAATCATCACGAACGACGCTTGTCCCTAAGCCTGCTTGCATTTTACAAATACATAAACTAAATTTTTTCAGTTTCTTCGAGACTTCATTTTTTAAAAGCTCATAATCTTGTATTGTAATATGTTCTAAGTCTAACTTAGTTGCGATTGGTAATGGAATTATACATGAGTTATTAATCCCATCATTCATAACAAGATCAACTGAGACATTTTGTTTTTTTTTAGTAAATAGAGAAACAAAATAAGCAATATTTAAATCTAACGACTCAACGTCTTTAAAGTTATGGTAATAATCTCTAATTTGGGCAACAAGTTCCATCAACCTAACTCAATACTTTGATAAAAATTTTTATTCTCAAGGTAATGATCCACGCAAGATTTCAAACCAGTCTCAAGATCAATTGTTGGGCTCCAATGAAGTAAATCTTTCGCTTTTTGAATATTGGCCCAAGTTGTAACCATGTCTGCCTTATTAAATGGAAAATGCTTAACAATTGCTTTTTTATCTAACTCACTTGCTAAAATTTGGATCATTCGATTAACGGAAATAGGATTATTTCCTCCTCCCAAATTAATCACCTCATAGCCCAGTTTTTTCTGTGCCAGAATCGTTCCCCGAGCAATATCATCCACATGAGTAAAATCTCGTGATTGTTCACCGTCACCATAAAGTTGAATCTCACTAGCATCATCTATCCATCGCATAAATCTCATCTGAGCCATATCTGGCCGACTAAGAGGTCCATAAACAGTAAAATATCTTAATATTGAAACATCAATATTATACAAATGATGATAAGAGTAAGCCATCGACTCCGCAGCTTTCTTTGTCGCAGCATAGGGTGATAGAGGTTCATTAACGTTAAGTGCCTCAACAAAGGGCATTTCTTTACCAGCATAAAGAGAGCTAGTTGAGGCAAGAATATATTTTGTAACCCCAAATCTGCGTGCAAGTTCTAAAAGATTTAGCCCACCTTGAATATTAGTTGAAACATACACATCAGGATTGACCAGACTATATCTAACACCGGCACGAGCTGCTAAATTAAAAATCGTTTTAAATTTATATTTTGTAAAGATTGATTCCAAGTCTTTTTTGTTTTCAATATCAACTTCATAGAAATTAAAATTCGGATTATCACTTATGCTCGCAAGGCGGTATTTCTTTAACTTTAAGTCATAATAGTCATTTAGATTATCCAGCCCGACTACAGTATAGCCTTGCTCTAATAAAAGCTCACAAGTTCTATGGCCTATAAAGCCTGCAACACCTGTCAATAATACCGTTTCCATCGCTTATTCCTTAATTATAGCATTTTACATGCTCCCCCTCTTCTTTACAACACAAACTATTTCGATAGGATATTAATATGCATAATTTAATTTTGACTTTAATTGTCTTTGCCACAACAAGTTTGACCGAAATTGCTTTTTTTTTAACGCAAAACAAATGGAGCTCTGTCCCCACCAAAAATTTCATCTCACTTTTTGTGGTGCTCTACTTATTTAGCTTTATCCAACAAAAAGCATGGCGCATTATGGCCATGAATATGCTGATTATTCTCTCCTTTTTTCAAATGATGCATATTCAGTTTTTCGGTATGCCAGTTTACCCCAACGCCATTTATCTTTTTTTTACAGAGACAAGTGAACTATTTGATACTTTATTTGAGAGTCTCTACCTTTTTACGATCCCGCTACTACTTATTGTTCCAGGAGTGCTACTTAATATTTGGAGCGATAAAAAAGCCATTAAATTAAAAAAAACACGCTACTTGTACTTTCTTTTCATTTTTTATCTTCTCTATAATCCTACCCGCACTTACAAAACAGGAAATACTTGGGGACGTCAGCCATCAACTCAGGAGTTCTTAGGTACAAACATATACTTAAGCTTTTCCTATTTTATGGGTAAAATTCTTCCCCACAAAGTTCTGGGAGGAACTAACAAAAATTCTTTTAAGCCAAAGGTCAAACTATCTAAGAAAAAACCGTTTCAAGGAAATATCATTTTAGTCTTAGGTGAAAGCTTATCCGCAAATCACCTATCACTCTTTAATTACAAAAGAATAACAACCCCCTTTCTAGACTCTCTAAAAAGCGATAGTAATTTTATTTTTAGAAGGGCCATTTCATCTGGAGTCTCCACCGATATTGCGGTCGCAATGTTTATGAATATCACCTA
>JABJPQ010000375.1 GCA_018663815.1 Halobacteriovoraceae bacterium
AAAGAATGAAGAAATAAAAAAAGGACTTGATGAGCTTAAAGAGCTTGATGGATCATTTCAAGTGCCTAAGTTATGTCGTCTGCGATACAATATCATGCGCTATCAAGGAAAGATGGGAATCATTTTGAGAATTATTGATTCAGATGTTCCCACAACAGAAGCTTTGGGAATTCCTCCTATTGTTAATAAAATAGCAAGCGTTCATAATGGGCTTGTTCTTGTCACGGGAGCTACCGGATCGGGTAAAAGTTCAACCCTCGCAGCAATGATAAATCATGTTAATCGAACAAAAGCGATTCATATTTTGACTCTAGAAGACCCTGTTGAGTATGTTCATCAACCCTTAAAAGCAAGAATTACTCAAAGAGAAATAGGGGAAGATACTGAGGACTTTGCTTCAGCTCTCCGATCGGCCTTAAGACAAGATCCAGATATCATTCTCATTGGAGAAATGAGAGATGCTGAAACAATAGGAATTGCTTTAAAGGCTGCCGAGACGGGACATTTGGTGTTTGGTACTGTTCATACGACAGATGCTCTAAATACGATTGGAAGATTAATTTCTATGTTTCCTCCGGAAGAACAAGATGCTGTTCGAGCAAGAATTGCTGATAATTTATATGCAACTGTTTCGCAACGACTGCTTAAAACAGTAGATGGTAAAGGGCGTGTTGCTGCTCAGGAGATAATGATAACCTCTCCCGGTATAAAAGAGGCCATTGCAGATGCAAGCAGGATCGCAGAGATTTATACTTTTATTAAAAAAGGTAAAAATGGATCAGGTTCACAAACTTTTGATCAGCATATTACTGATCTTTACCGTGAGGGCAAGATAACTATTGAGGAAGCACGTAATGGCGCCTCGAGCCCAGATGACTTTGAAAGAAATTTAATGTTTGGTGATCAAGAAGATGAAGAAGAAGAAGAGGAAGTTAATGAGGAGACAATGAGCGAAGGTGATATAGAGCTTTGTTAGAAATCAATAATAAAGCTTACTGGACCATCATTTATTGAACTCACTTCCATTTGAGCACCAAAGATACCCTTTTCAACAGTTATTCCACACGCACTAAGCTTATCATTAAAGTGTTTATATAGAATTTTTGCATCGTTAGGGGCCATAGACTTATCAAAACTAGGACGATGTCCCTTTTTACCATCCCAACTTAATGTGAACTGACTAATGCTTAGAATCTGGCCTTTCACCTGTGAAATATTTTGATTCATTTTATTTTGTTCATCTTCAAAAATTCGAAGGTTAACTATTTTTGTAATAGCTTGGTCAATTTTTAATATTGTGTCTGTTTGTTCTAGGCAAACATACAATAAGTATCCAATACCAATTTCACCCTTAACTTGTGAATCGATCAACACTTTGGCTGACTTTACTCTTTGAACTAAAACACGCATTAAAAGTACCGCTTAAAATGAGCCTGGTAGTCTTGCTCACTCAAAAGTGACAATCTAAGATTGTTAAACGAATCCTTATCAGATTTAGTTTTTGATATAATCGGCTGTAGGTTTGGAAACGACTGATTGGCAATTTTGATGTAAAGATATTCGCCTAAAATATGGCCAACAGATAAAGAGATCTCAAGAATTTGAGCAAGTTTTTTTCCCGTTAAATTAAAGTCAGCACCATCTAAAATGTTTAAGGCCAGTTGTTTTGACTCATTGCTGTTTTTATCCTCTTTAAGGTCACTATACATATCGCATTTTCGGTGAGGATTAATAATTTTTGCAAAGAAGTATCCATACATCGCTTCATAAATAAAGAGGATCAGTTTTTCAATAGTTTTTTTAGAGGTTAGAATTGAATAGCTTGAAATATTGTTTTGCTCTAAAAAAATATGAAAAATATGAACTCCGGCTAAGTAAGAAATCCTATTCATAGAGTAGCTTGAGCAGTAATAGGTGGAGTGCTTTGGAAGACGAAATGATTTTCCACTTAAAAGAAGTTTTTGATAGAAAGTGAGTAAAGAGGGGCTAAGGTTGTCTTCTAACAGAACCTCTATATATTCTAGCTTTGAGTGATCAAATAAGTTGAAGTCTTCTAGGGTCGCTTTTGTGATCTTAAGTTCGAGGTGCTCAATGAGCTCATTACAAATATGATAAAAGTTTTCTTTTGTATCATCAATAAATGTTTTTGCACCATTTTCAATAATATATTCGTGAATATCAAAATCTGGGTCATCACAAAGGTTTTCATACCAATAGATCATGCTTTCATACTTAATCCAAGGGGGAGCTGAAATAATACAATATTCATTTTTGGCAAAGCTTACTATCCCTTGTTCGAGATTACTTTTTATCAATTTCCAGTACACCTCATCAAGGTTTTGATGAATAATTGTATCTTTTAGTTGGGGGCAATTTTTTTGGATTAAGAGCGGTATTTTATTTTTTGTTATATGAAGCTCGCCGTATAAGATTAATAATTTTGACAATGGTGACTGTTGATGAGCTTCTGTTATAACCGTTGCAGCGAATTGATCTCTATCTTCTAAGGAGCCTTCTTTGTTTAGGGCTAAAACCTTTAGTTGATGTTTCTTAGCAAGCTCAAAGATGAGCTTGTAATGCGTCCATGGAAAGCGCCATGACTGGTGATAATTAATTAATTCTAGAAATTCAAGGTCTGTAAGATGCCCCTCTAGGTATGCATCAACTGTGAGTTGGTTTTTATGAGAAACCATCTCAAGTCCTAGAATACAACTTGATTTTTCTTCAATGAAAATATTGACGATTCTTAGAACATTTCTAATATTTTGATCGAAAGTGTGGAAGTCGCCAAGGTATATAATATTTGAGTTTAAAACTTGATGGGAGAGATCTTCTATGGTGGCTAATTTGAATGAGCGCTTAGAATTTTTAGTCTGGTCTTCTTGATATAGCTCTAGTTCAATATTTCGTTGTTCAAATGAGAGTGCTTTTGACTTTAGATTCTCAAAAATTTTTTTGCGTAGCTTGCGTATTTCTAATTTCAAGGAATGATTCCCTCCAAGCTATAGTTTATAAAGCTATATCCTTATTACAATATAAAAAGTAACTTTGGTTAATTATTATTGAGAGACGATAATGGAGTTAACTAGTTGGTCAAAGTCTTTGTTAACCTTTAGGACTATTTCAGATAGGCTTCTGTGAAGGGAGTCGTGTGATAAAATAATGGATTGTAAGTCATCTAACTTAGGAACCTGAATTCCTTGTAATATTTTTGCCACAGGAGTTTGCAAAACATTTTCAAGTAAAAATTCAATAAATGTTACCATGTTTTCGTCGGAATACAGGGTGATAATTTTGAGGTCTTCAACATAGAGTTCTAGAGCATAATTTGTATAATCGTTTGTTTTTTTACTTGTTTTCTTTATTGAACTAAGTGGGTGATGAATTCTATCTAGCCCTTCAGGGTTAAACTCTGTGAACACATCTTTGTTGTCAGGATAAATAGGGTAAGTTTTAGACAGCAATAGAGGCGTTTTAAGCATTGGATTGTTAAAGTTAATAGAGTTTGACTTATTCGTACAGTTCATCGTTCTAAGAGCATTGTCAGTTGAATTTTTAAAATGACTCAATAGGGCTAACATACGAGAAGGGTAAGTTCTTACGAGGGTCGGAAGAATTGCTTGAATATTGCTGTAGCTTTGCTCTAATGATGAGGGGTGGGTAGAAAGTAAGTCTTTTTCTGTGAGGCTTAGTATCTGCAAACCAGGAGAGATATGCTCAGGGATATTTTCTATTGCCGTTAAGCATTTAGGTATAAAAAGCTTATTCAAATTACCTTTTACTTTGCGTATCTCATTACTAAAGGTGAGGTTTATAATTTGTTTTCCTATGCTAGATTCAAAAAAGTTCTTAATGGCCAGTACGTTAAGATTTGGCCACTTTGAGTAAGCGTGAAAGTAGGTGCATAATGCGTGTCCATATTCATAAGCTTTTAGTTCAAGAGATGAGGTTTGAATAATTTCTAGTTTTATATCTTCTTTAACCCTTTGATCAACGATAATTGTAAAGGGAGACTCTTCTCTTTTAAAACTTTGAGAAAAATTAAACAGTGAGTTTTCTTCTTCGTATAATTCTTGATCAAAATCAATGTTTTGAATTTCAAAAAAATAATCGAGAGAATTACAAACTTTTATCAATTTTTGAAAAAAGATTGGATGGGTAACTTTATTTGAGTCTTTAGATGAGGAGTGAATAAGTTGACCGTTAACAATAGCATCTTGGTAAAACTCAAGGTTGAAATCATTAATATTCCGTTGGTACAAAGGGGGGAGATCCCGAAGATTTGTGCTAAAGAAATCCTGAGAAAGCTTTGTTAGGTGATGAAACTCATGAAATGCCTCTAACTCACCAGCAAAGCGAAAGTTAAGGCAGCTATGCTTATGTCTTTTTGATGAAAAGCTATTTTGCTGTTTGGAAAAAATGTAGATAAAAGATCCAAGCTCTCCTTTGCCTTTTACGTGTTCAAGGTCAAAGATACATTCGACTTTGTAGTCTTCAAGCAACGTTTCTATACGGTTTTTTTGGCTTGGAACAAATAATTTTTTTGTTGTTATAACAAGTAGGTAACCATTATCCTTGAGAAACTGTTTTTGATTCGCAATTTGAGTAAAGAGGTAGTGTTGTGGGTTGTTTTTTGGAAAATCAATGAGGTTTAACACCACTCGATCATATGTTGATGAACTTAAGCTACTTTCATTTAAGAGAAGGTTTTTCTGAGCTTCATCGGAGTTTTTTCGATTGTATAAGTGTGAGTTTACAATATTACTTATAAAGACCTTTGGCTCTTGGCCTTGGGTGTTGGCAATTTCAGCGAGGAAGGTGAGAAATTGTAATTCATTGATTGTTCGATGGTAGAGTCCAGAAGAAAAGTCATCATTTTTAAAATCAGGGCATATCACTTGATCCCAGTTAAATGACTTATTTGTATT
>JABJPQ010000219.1 GCA_018663815.1 Halobacteriovoraceae bacterium
ACTGCAAGATTTTCAATAAAAAACTCCCCATTAACATCTGTAATTTGAGATTGAACAACCGTGTTGCTTTGAAGTGAAACGGCTTGTACATTCACACCAAAAATATCTTCACTTTCAGCGCCAGCGATGACTCTTCCTTTTATGGACCCAAGATCATACTTAACCGAATAACTTTTAGCCAAACCTGCAATGTCATCAGAGTGAAGTGAATGTTGTCCCTTGAATATTGAGTAAGTCATGGTTGAATCAACGACCTCTGAGTGTGATAAGCCATGAAAATGACCAAGCTCGTGTGTGATGACATCACCAATATATGCTTGGGAACCACTGGATTGACTTTTATCCAAAGTAAAATCAATAACATTATTAAACGATTGATTTAATAAAATATCAGCAGCTACAATATTGCCTGTTGCAGAGTTATATCCCAAAGAAGTAATCGCAATAACTCCGGCACCAAAATAACTAAAATCATTTGTATAGCGAAATGTTTTTTCGTAGCCAAGTGACAAATTTGTCTTCGTTGAATAACTAGGAACCACCTGATAAGGAGAAGTGATATTCCACTGCTCAATGGCATCATCTAAAATACTTTGTGTCCTTTGCGCTATATACTCTTCTCGAGATAAACCAAGTGCAAGTAACTCAGATTCAGAAATATCAAGAGTAATATCTGTACTTGCAGGGTATGGGTTTGCAAGTAAGCTAAGTGTCGCAGACCTTTGTTTCCACCGCATATCGATTCCATGCTCAGTCTTTGAAATGACATAGGCATAACAATTCATAACGTAAATACAGGCAAAACAAACGAATATTTTCATGAAGTTTTTTTTCTAACAAGCCCGGCAACGAGTCCAAGACTTCCCAAGAGAATGACTAACCAATATGCCGGGAGATCGTTATTAGAGCTCTCTTCAACCGTGACCGAAGCAAGTGAACGTCGCTCCCTTTGTTTACTTCCTACAACTTCTCTATCAAATGCTAATTCGTACTTATCTTTATATCGTTCTTCAAACTTTCTTTTTTTAACCCATTCAGCTAAATCATAAAATTTTTTTAATTTCATTTGGCCTACCTGGGGATGATTTGGAAAAATTTGATTTATCATTAACTCGCGACCTTCAATTTTTCTAACCGTAAATTTCCCAAGTCCTAAATTGTTAATCCAACTTTTATTATCTTGTTTCTTAATAAAGACAATAATTTTTTCACCAACTTCAAACTCCGGTGCACCAAAAACTTTTTGACTATGACGAGTTCCCTTTCCCCCTGGCAAATATACATCGACTAAATGATCATTAGGGTCTACACCAATCCATCTATCAACATAGATTGTAACTCTCGTAGTTACTTGATCTCCAACTTCCTCAAAATTTATCTCTGAGACTTCTCCCCTTACAATTGCATCACTTTGCTTTATCTGTTTTTTAATTGAAAGAGGTATGAAAACCGTAGCTAAGGCTCCCAAGGAAAATACAAATAGATAAAAAGCAATGAACAGTTTTCGCATACCGGCCCCAATAGATTGTTCTCTATCTTTCTTGTCGGGTAATACGGGATTAAACTTGAGTTTTATTGTCTAGATTTAAGGTGTAATTAGCTATGTGGCTGAAATTAGGGTCCTGATCGATGATAACAATGGAGTTATTATTTAAAGATAGGCTTTGGAGAAACTCTGACAACCTAATTAATTCAACTTGCGATAAACCAAAAGAAATATTTTCGAAAAATATAATAGAATTACTAATTGATTTTTGTAATTTACTGAGTAAATAAATTCTTTGTTTTTCCCCTCCTGATAGTGAGTTAATTTGTCTATCTAATGACAAATAATCCAAGTTTAATATTTTTAAATACTCGTATGTTCTTTGATACTTTGGTGTCAGTTTAATTTTATTTATAATTTTATTAAGTGGCATTGAATATGCTTCGTGAACACTCAATTCACCATCACTAATATCTGCATACAATGTTTTAAGTTTTTTTCCTAAACAGTCTTCACACTCTAAAATAATATCTTCTAAAAATTGCATCTCAACAATAATAGACCCTCTGCCTTCACACTTTGGGCACTGACCAAGTCGAGAATTATATGATAAATGCCCCTCTTTAATACCCATTGCAATCGCTTGAGGAACTTTTAAAAAGTGTTTTCTCACTGATGGAAAGAGATCTGTCATACTTCCAACTGTAGACCGAGATGTATATCGATTTAGATTTGCATCAATAATTAAAACATCA
>JABJPQ010000391.1 GCA_018663815.1 Halobacteriovoraceae bacterium
AGTCCACACATAAACGACTCGCATCAAAACAAGCCCTCTACAAAAAAAAGCAAGAAGGTGAATCTCGAATAGAGGGACTCAAAAAGCAACAACAACATAATCTCGCCGAACAAAAAAAATTACAGGATCTCTACCTTGTCATTGGGAAAGATGAATTTAGAAATTTTGTTCTCGCGATGCTTGAAAACCTCTTGATCGAGCAAACAAATCAAGAGTTAAAAAAGCTTTGCCAAGGACGCTATAGAATTATCCAAACTAATAAAAAAAATAAAATGGCTTCTGAGTTTGTCATTGTTGACTATTTTTGTGATGGACAATCTCGTAAGGTTTCAACTTTATCAGGTGGTGAAACATTTCTAGTATCTCTTGCAATGGCCCTTGCACTCGCTGAGCTAACGAGAGGGCACACTCAAATAGATTCGTTATTTATTGATGAAGGTTTTGGAACATTAGATTCTGAATCAATCCAAGAAGTTTTAGAATTACTCGTCAATATACAAAACTCCGGGAAACAAGTTGGTATTATCTCCCATATAAAAGAACTCACTTCGCGCATCCCAGTAAATATTAAACTCGATAAAAATCATAAGGGATTTTCCGAGGTAAGTATTTTGGTTAATTAAAATTTTTTATTTGTGATTATTAAAGTATAAAGTATAATAAATAGTGTTCGATAAGGTATATATCAATAATTTAATTAAAGGCTAGTCAATGAGTGATAAAAATTTTGTTAGTTTCTCTAAACCTTTCATAGATGCACTAAAAGACACATTTGAAATGATGGTTCAAACGACACTAAAAGCCCATTCTCCTAAGATAAAAGAAGGCTCTGTTGCTAAGGGTGACATAACGGCCATGATAGGAATGAACGGTACAGTTGAAAAAGAAGGAAAAGAGAAAGAATTTAAGGGTTTACTTGCTATCTCTTGGCCAGAAGAACTTTACGTAAAACTAGCAAGCCGAATGTTATTTGAAGAGTATACTGAATACTGTGATGATATTTCTGATTCTGGTGCAGAGATTTGTAATATCATTATGGGTAATGCCAAAAATGGGCTTAGCCCACTAGGCTACAAAATTGAAATGGCATCTCCAAGCACAATTAGAGGAAAACAACACGAAATAAGATACCCTCCTAAAACCACTGTTATTGAAATTATTATTTCTTGTGACCTGGGTGATTTTACGCTTGAGCTTTGTTATCAAGAACATGCATAAAAAAAATTTATAGCCCAGCTTTCTTAACAAAAGATTTAAATTTTTTAATGATACTCAGATCGTAATTTCCAATTTGGTTCATACTAAAATCTTCTAGGACATCATCTCTCGTTTTTTTAAGACAAGTAATCTCTCTATCATACAAAGCACAAATGGATAAAACTTCTTGCTCAGGAGTTAGTGTGTTCAACTTATTGGGGAACCCATTACCAGAGCGTTTCTCTTCATGAGCAAGAATCAACCCAATAACTTCAGCACTTGCAAACTCTTTATCTTGTAAGATTTCTCCGCCGATTTTTGGATGTTCTTTATACCGAGTAAGGTCACTAACCTCCATGTCCCCTATCTCTTTAAAAAATAACTTTTTATCTGTTCCTTCAAACTGAGAAAAAGCAACATCATGAAAAAGTCCGGCCACACCCAAGAATTCAACACTGTCCTTTGGTAGAGACAAGAACTCAGCGAAACTAATACACAGAGAAGAAGTATTAACTGAGTGCTTTTGCATTATGGCTTCATCAGATGCGTTTTCATCCTCAAGAGCATGGTCAAATATTCCTTTAAGAAGTTCATCATTTTGACCAAGCACACTAATGAGACTTGCCGCTGTCGTTTGAGCAGCATCGTAGGATTTCTTGGAATGAGGGTCTTCATAAATTCTTTCTGCGGTGGCCTCTCCTGCTCCCACGACGAGATCAGCTTTTTCATCTATTGAGACAGAGTCATCACTCATAGCTTCATTTAAACAGCGATCAATATACTCTTGGTACATACCTTCATCTGCATCTGCAATATAAAGCTTTCTAACTTTTTTTTCCTTAAGATAACCAATTCGGTGAGGTTCTATATCATCATCCCCCCTTACATACATAAGAACTTTATGAGGAAGTTGAATGTAAACATCAAACCCAAGTTGAATATCTGACTTTAACGTTGAAACTCTTATTGGCAAATAGCCCATAATTAAATCCTTTAACATAGTATAATAACAATAAATACTGAGATCAATGATTACTTTAAAGTTGAGAAAAACGTTTTTAATTTTTGCTTGATAAAATTGTTAATTAATTAGTGATAGTTTTCCGATAATCATATAGAATATCAATATAACATTTTTAGGAGTTGAATTATGGCATTTAATCCAAAACAGAAAATACTTGTCGTTGATGACATGAGTACGATGAGAAAAATTATAAAAAATATGCTTTCCAAAATGGGGTGTAAGGATTTACATGAAGCTGATGATGGTGCACCCGCATGGAAAATGATTCAAGAGGCTCATGAAGCAGGAATTCCTTATGAGTTTATTGTCTCAGATTGGAATATGCCTCAATTAACAGGCCTTGACCTACTTAAAAATATCAGGTCTGATGAACGATTTAAAACGCTCCCATTCTTAATGGTTACCGCTGAAGCAGAACAAGCAAACGTTGTTATTGCTGTAAAAGCAGGTGTTAGTAACTTTATCGTAAAACCTTTTTCAATAGTCACAATGAAAGAGAAAATCGATAAAATCTTTCCATAAGGATTATTAAAGATGTCAATGCTACAAGATCCCGATATGGAAGAAATTATTGTCGACTTTTGTAAAGAATCTGCCGCTATTTATGCTGATCTAGAAGAAATGCTTGAAGATTATGAAGATTCTAAGGACTCCAAAAAACTTGAAGAATTTGGCCAAGTCATTGACAGAATAATGGGTGCAGCAAAGTCTATTGATGCAACCCAAACAGGCATGTACTGCGAATTAGGAAAGACCATCAGCTACAAAGCAAGCCAATCTATGGACCAAGCTTTATTAGATATTGTGACTGCTGTTTTGTTCGATACAGTCGAAATATTGCAGATTATGAACAAGACAATCGAGACTGATAAAGTCGAAAAAGTTTCTGGAATTAACCTAGAAACATTTGGAACAAGACTACGCTGGTTAGCTGACAAGCTTAAAAATATAAATCGATCATCAGTGGCCATTGATGTTAATGAGAATAAACTTGATGGACAAAAATCAATTGATGACTTATTAGCTGACCTCGGTCTCTAACCTTTTTTTAATCTTTAATTGTTAAAAATGAGCCCAAGGAATCCAAAAGGTTTTCAGGAAAGCTAATATTTATTCCTTCGACTGAGATTCTCTTATAAAATATTTCAATTGATTTTTCTAGTGAAATATTTTTTCCATTTATCTTCCCAGCGCCATACATGAGTATTTGATCAGAGAGATTTACAATATAAGACAGAAAATCGATATGATTATCTTTTTTATTACGAGGAAAACCTGAGCCATCATATTGTTCATGCTGCTCTAAAATAAGTCTTTTGATTTCTTTAGAAAAGTCTACATTCAACTTAGATAATATGTATAACGAAAGCATAGGATGTTTTAAGTAGAGACTTGAAGAGTTCATTTCTTGAATATTTCCAAACAAATTTGTCGGAATCAAACCAAAGCCAGCATCTTTAATTAAGGATGCGATAATGACATTACTAAGCTGTTCCACATCAGTAATTTTATTTTGTTTACAAATAATATAAGCAAATGCGGCAGAGCGCACGGGCAAGATATCTCTACTAAAGAGTTTCTCTACCAGCTCGGTGCACAAAGAAACGGCCTGTGATTCATGTAATGGAAAGCACAACACCTCCGCTTTTACACGCTCAATTAAAGGTAAATAATTACTTGTTTTTGAAACGTTACTAACTACGGATTTAATTAAAAAATCTTGCTCACTTAAACTTTTGTAAGCTTCGAGCCTTGTATCTTGTAACTTATGCATGCGGAGGTAAAATTCATTTTCAGCGTGCACTTGTTCCTTTGAGGTATTTGTTTGTGCGATGAAATCATCTAAATCATCAATGTGGATTTGTAAGTACGCCCCCTTATTCTCAAAATTATTCCACTCTTGCATCACCTCATCAGTAAGCTCTACTTGTTCCAGCAGGGCCACGATACGTAAATTCCTATTTTTGTCATACAAAAAGATAGGAAAAGAATATGACTTTGCAACTTCAAAAAATGTTGCTTTAGCCTTGTAAAACTTTAACATAAAACCCTATTTATTGTATCTTTCAAGTATTGATCCTTTGAGACACATCGTTAATAACTCTACCTTTGCAGCGTCTGCATGGTTTTTCACTGTTTTAAAAAAATGGCAAATTGCCACACCTAATATTTTTCCATCCTCAAAGTAAGGATATATAAACTCATTCAGATCTTGTTGGTAAGTCTCATCTTGCCAAACGGGAAGCTCTGTACTTAACCAAGTTGATTTATTTTCTAATTCAAATTGGGCATAATCATTTTTTAATAGCTTATTATCCCTTTTTAAATGTCCTCCGTACAAGCAGTGCTCTTCAGAATCAATTGCAAGATAAAGACTAATATCACCATCAAATTCTTTTATGAGAGCAAAGTGAATAAATTTAAACAAACTCTGGGTATCGACTTCTTGTTTGAGTAAAAAATCATTATAAATAACTAAATATTCAAGTCCATAAGATATATTCTCATAAAAATGATACTCAGGTTCCTCTAAAAGCTTCTGAATATTTTTTACACTTTGAGTCTCTTCATCTTCCTCAACTTGAGAAAGATTTCCTTCTTTGTATTGTTTTTTTAATTTGGAATAGTCGAGCACACCACCATCCAGATGCTTTTTATCCGTTGCAGCTTCTTCGCTATAGTTGTTAACTTTATCTGGCTTTAACACACCTTGTTCTTCCCAAACATTTTTTTTCTTTTCATCAATGAAAACGGTTTGAGCATTATCAGTTTTTTTTTGTACCTCTTCTAAATTTAAAGCAGTACTTCTATTCTTTTCAGCATCAATTTCTTCAAAGAGTTGATGTTTTCTAGAGTCATCAGATACTTCATCAAACTTCTGGCCTTTTTTATTTTCGGGATCGTTTATAACTTCTTCAAAACTTTTCTTTTTTTTCTCTTCATTAAGATCGTCTAAGTCTAATTTCTTTTTCTTCGCTTTATCCGCTTTCACCTCATCAAATCGCGAAGATTTGTTTTTGAGATCATCTTCAGTCTCTAACAAGTCAAGCTTAGGTTTTAAATCTCCTTCAATTTCATCAAACAAGGCTTTCTTTTTTTTCTCATCCTCAGCAAGCTCATCAAGAATGGCCCGTTTTTTTTTGTTAAGATCCTCTAGATCAAAAAGAAGTTTTTTTCTTTCTTTAGGA
>JABJPQ010000302.1 GCA_018663815.1 Halobacteriovoraceae bacterium
TAAAAGATTTATAAAATCTCAAAATTCAAATACAAATTTATTTTGGCAAGAGTTGGCTCAAAAGTATCAGACAATAAAAGTAATTACGGAACAAATCAAACAGGGTTTTGCAAAAGTTTTTATCGGGCCTCATCAAAAATGGCATCAACGGGTAAAGCTATTTGAAAATGAATACAAATCTCAATACGGTATTTTTTTTACTGAGTTTGTAAAAGCGAACGAGGCTAGTTACGAAAAATTAATGAAAAAAACGTTTAAAAATTCTCAAGAAGTTTTAGCCAGCTATAGTTACCTTTCAACATTAGCAACCGATATCGGCGAGCAATCAATGGATATTTTAGAGGAGCTACAAACTTTTGATGTCAAGAGAATGACTCCAGCATCTAAGGAGCAGCTAAGACAAAATATAATGTCAAAGCTCGAGGTTATTATCACTAAGAGCGATGAAAAAATGTCTCAGCTTGAAAGTAATTGAGAGCTTGTTTGATCACTTGAAAATTTTTGAGCGAGAGCATATTGTTTTTTTTCATTAATTGTTAGTGTACCACCCCAGTGGTCGCAGTCATGCTCAAAAATCATTTTTAATTTTTCTTGGATAATATATTGATAAAATCTTTCTTTATAAATCGTTGTCGTTCCTGGCTCTATATCGTATCCCATAACCCACGGGAGTTTTATATGGTGACCAGTGGGTACTAGGTCGGCCATATAGATATACCCATCAAAAATGGGATGCAGCATATGGGGAGTATGGCCAAAACTTGTTTTGTATTCGATTTTATCTTTTTCATCATTTAAAATGACACCTTGCTCGTCCTCTAAAAAATGAATTTGTCCTTTTTTAATGTATTGATCGAGTAGTGGAGTAAAGAAGTGTTTTTGAAATGAGCCCTGATCCCTTAGGGTTGCACTCTGAGCGTATTCAAAGTGTTTTTTAGAGATATGTATCGTAGCATTGGGAAAAAGAAGTTGATCACCATTATCTCCTGTTCCCAGACCACCAACGTGATCAAAGTGCAGATGAGTTATAATAATATCTGTGATTTCTTTCGCGTCAACATTGAGCTTCTGAGCAAGGATAGCCTCGAGGGGAGAGGCTTTACCTTCAATCGCAAATTGGTGTTTAAATTTTTGGTGGTGGTAGTCACCAATTCCAGTATCAATGAGAATTTTTCTGTTTTTTGTTTCAAGGTAAACAACTCTTAGGGCCATGGGAATGCGGTTTAACTCATCAGCAGGAATCTTTTTTGACCATAAGGGCTTTGGAATAATTCCAAACATTGCGCCGCCATCAAGTTTAAAAGTTGCTGGGTGTAATAGGTGTTTTTTCATGCATTTTCCTCGCTATATTTCTCTATACAGGAGCATAAGACACAAGAAATCTAGCGTCAATTTATCCTTTACGCTTTGCTCTCACTTCAGATTAATTAATAAGTTGATAAGAAAAAAAAAAGGTCTATAATTGGGAAGAATCATAAATAAGAAATTTGTAAAAATTTGTTTGTTAATAAGGAGATTTTCATGAATGTTCATGAATATCAAGCGAAAGACTTGATGCGAGAGTTAAACATTAGTGTGCTAAATGGTGGGACAGCTAAGTCGGGAGATGAAGCGGTTGCAGTAGCAAAAAAACTTGGTGGAAATGTTTGGGTGGTTAAAGCTCAGATCCATGCAGGTGGACGTGGTAAAGGTGGTGGGGTTAAACTTGCAAAGTCTTTAGATGAAGTTAAACAATTTGGTGATGAGATTATGGGGATGACATTGGTTACTCATCAAACTGGTCCTGAAGGTAAAGTTGTTAATACTATTTTAATTGAAGAGGGCTGCGATATTGATCACGAATACTATGTTGGTATTGTGCTTGATAGAGATACTTCACGTATTACGATGATGGCATCTGAAGAAGGTGGAGTAGAGATCGAAAAAGTTGCCGAAGAAACTCCAGAAAAAATTATAAAAGTAGGTATTGATCCTGCTGTTGGATATACTCCAAGTGTAGGTAGAAAGCTTGGCTTTGGTATTGGTTTAAAAGGCGATACATTAAAAAGTGCGATGAAATTTTTTGAAGGGCTTTATAACCTTTATTTGCAAAAAGATTGTTCTATTGCAGAAATAAATCCACTAGTTACAACCAAGTCGGGTGACGTTATCGCTCTTGATGCCAAATTAAACTTTGATGACAATGCATTATATAGACAACCTCAAATTGAAGAACTAAGAGATGTGACAGAAGAGTCGGCTCAAGAATTAGAAGCCGGAAAATACGGTCTTTCATATATTTCATTAGATGGGAATATTGGTTGTCTAGTTAATGGCGCCGGTCTTGCGATGGGTACACTCGATATCTTAAAAATTTTTGGTGGCGAGCCAGCAAACTTTTTAGA
>JABJPQ010000337.1 GCA_018663815.1 Halobacteriovoraceae bacterium
AATGACTTGGCTGTGGACAATTTTCATCCCCGCTTTCACAAAGTTCGGGACTGCTACAAGTCGTGGTTCCGTCTCCATTTGATTGGCACATAGTCTCCAAGACAGGCTTTAATATAATTTTAGTTCCTCCAAGAAAAACCTTGCCTTCAACAGTACAAAATGGTGAAGAATTATTGCAAAGCTGCCTTAATTCTAAATTAAGTGATAATTTGATCTCAATCGGTTTTGCATCAGCATAAGATAATGATGAACTAATAAATATTAGCAAGATAAATAATAATTTCATTTTTCCTCCCTAGAAAAAGTTTTGGTATCTAAATAATTTTGTGCTTGCTTGTTTTTACTTTCGCAGTAATCCCCTCTGCGAGGGTCACATGGGTGAAACCCAAACTTCGTGCTTTTAATTCTTAAAACATTCGATTCCATAGCAAGAGTCGGAACAACAATAAACTCAGCCCCCCCATAGGCTCTAACCTTACTGCCATCAGAGCAATAGAGAAATAATTCTAGTTTGAGATGCCGTTTTAAACGAGCATTACGAGTCCAATGAGCTTGCCAAACTTTAACTCCTATAAGTTCATCCATACTGTAAGGACATCTGCTCTCGTTTTTTAAAGCGGAGGATAAATCAATAAATTTACGGCCATCGCTAATTTTAAAAGTCGCAAAAGAATTTTTATTAAAATTAATGTATTGTGCATAAATATTTGGGGCAATATTTAAATTTCTTTTTTCAATTTTATTTAATAAAGCACCCGCAACTTTTGCACCTAATTGATTTAAAAAATATTCATTATCTTCACCATTACCAATACCATGGTGGTGGCCAAACTCGTGCA
This sequence comes from Halobacteriovoraceae bacterium, assembly GCA_018663815.1. Classification (GTDB taxonomy): domain Bacteria; phylum Bdellovibrionota; class Bacteriovoracia; order Bacteriovoracales; family Bacteriovoracaceae. The sequence goes on from JABJPQ010000337.1 coordinate 840, forward strand.
ATAAAATTGATAAAACTTGGGAAATTGTAATCACGCGAGGTATTCCCGTTGTCGTTTGGTATAATAAGTTTTTATTGATATAAATCTCAGAACCTATATCATCCCAAGTAACAGCAATCCTTTCATAAGGAAATGGTGTTTTAAAAGTATTCGGATCATTGATAAATTGTAATTGTTTCTTATTTTCATACTCTTTACTAAGGCTTTTAGAAATTTTTTCCAGAATTATTAATTCTTTTTGATCAAAATTTAACTTTGGTTGTAAAAAAGCATACTGTAAATATTTCGAAAAATTTTTATAGACAAAAACAAAATTATTCTCAGATAATCCCGCACCATTACCAACTCCATCACCTTTTTCTTGTCTTGCAAAAGAATGGGTTGAAATGACTAAAAAAATGATTAAAACAATCCTATTCATTTATAAATTCTCCTGAGTAATTTTTGTCGGATAAAAATGCAATGCTAAATTATAAACTTCTTTTGGTGCTGTTTTTTCCATCTCCAGCGTAAACTCTTCTTTAAACTTATTAATCATATCTTTGGCTTTTTTTATTTTAGTTGGATCGATATTTAAGCTCATGGAACAAATTTCTCGCATTTCAACCGGAACATTATCTAAGCTTGACCTTACCAGCTCCAGATGTTCTTTATGATAATTTCTAATGGCATACGACGGAATATCAGTCGTTGTACGCAAAGGTAAGGATGTGCGTTTAAGAATATTATTTTCCATCTCTAATAAATTTAGACGTTTTAAAATTGCAATGGAATGAGTAGCTTCCTTAGTCGAAATACCTAAACGTTTAGCAATTTTACTGGCGGATGCAGGGACTTTTTCTTGTTGGGATAGGGTTAAAATTGCGATATTATACCACTTTGAAATTAAACGAAATTCATCTTCTTTTATTTGTAAAATTTCTTGTTGGTGAGAGGGGATAACCTTTCTTTGGTTGATCTCAAACAACATTTTTTGATACTGAGCCGGTGAAAAACATAACTTTTCAGAAACCTTTTGCGCATTTTTATGAGAAAAATTTCTTTTTCCTGCGAGAACATCTGACAAAGCCGTTACACTCACACTTAAGTCTCGCGCAAAAGCTCTTAGCGAATAAACTGGGTTCTTAGCTTTTTTTGCGCCAAAGTAATTTTTTAATTCTTCCCTGTAATTAAAATTCATTTCAAAAGCATACGAAGAAAGAGGGCACTCCACAAGCCAAATCGGAACAAAGTGTTCCGAGTGCGTTTCGACTAATTATTATTAATCCTAAAAGCATAAAAAAAAGGGTCGCAAAAGCGACCCCGTTATACGTCAAAGCTTTTTCCTGTAACTAAGACCCACAAGCAATGCACTAGCTCACCAATTCACAAGACATTTTATCAATCACAGAATATGCTTGGTGAGATTGAAAGAAAAAGGTTCGCAAAAGCGACCCCGTTATACGTCAAAGCTTTTTC
>JABJPQ010000238.1 GCA_018663815.1 Halobacteriovoraceae bacterium
GACTCTGTTCAGCAAGCACTCGATCTTATACGTTTTAGGCTCATTGAAAATAATATTACACTCAATGTTGATTATGAATCGAATCATAGATTTTCGGCTGCGATTAATCCTCATGTGTTATCGATGATTTTTTATCTAATCTTGGGAGAACTGGTCACAAGCTATTCTCATATAAACCTTGTGCATAGATCAAATAGTTTGCGCCTAGAATTAGTTGCTCGAGAGGAAATGGATCGATTAGTTTTTGTTTTACCGGATCAAGAAAACCTTCAACGTGGTTTTTTTGAGTCGAAATTATTAACTCATCTACTTGATGTTGTTTCTTTGAAAATTAAGCAAGCTCAAGGTTCTCTTGAGTTTTATTCTTGTTAAAGGTGTGCTGTTGGAAAGTTGAATTCATTTCTACCGGTTTGAACAAAGGACTCAATAACTTCAATTGTTCCCTCTTTATTATGCTTAATGAATTTTCGATCTAGAAATAGGTATTGGTTTTCACTTTTTTTACTTTCGAGAAATGATTCAATGAGTGGGCAAAGTTCGGAGTGAATAAGATGTTTTCTTCTGCCTTTTTGAGCCGTTTCAAACTTTGAGATCTGAGAAAGTAAGTACTGATACAGTTTTTTCTTTTGAGCGGGTATTTTAAAAATATGTTTATGATTGGTATTAAGATGAAGAAATGAGTAGACAATAACTTGATCTGTAACAAGATGATGAGAAATAACAAAATCCATTTGCTCTAAGTTTTCTTTTTTATGGCCTTCTTTTACGTAGCGATTATAAAGGTAGTCTTGGGTTTTTAATCTGACTTCTTCAGAATACTTAAAGTAATGATTATTAAATTGAAAAAAACCTTCAAGGATAGGTTTTATGAGTCTTACTGTGAGCATTTCCCATTTAATTTCAGGCAAAAGTTGCGCCACAATAGGGTATTCACTGTCAGGAGACTCGAGAGGAATCGTTGCGAGAATAAGTCCTCTTTCACCTTTGGCCGTAACAAGAGTAGGGACATTTATATTTTTGATAAAGCTAATGGCATCTTCGTTAGTATGTTTTTTATGATTAAAGTGAATACGATCAAGTTCAAATTTATTTCGAGGATAGTAAAGCTGATTAACCTTTTTTATTCCTTTCGAGATAAAAATATCGAGAAAAATAATAAGCAGTTTTGCCGTTGCTAATGCATCATCATAAGCCCGGTGAGCCTTAGAATGTTTAATATTAAAAAGCTGACTCATATAATTTAAGTTTGAGTTTAAAATTTCAGGAATGAGATGCTTAGTCATGACGTTGGTACAAATAACATTATTTTCAAGTCTTGGGCGACTAAGTCTATCTAAAACACTATTTAAAAAGGGGACATCAAATGATGTGTTATGAGCGACGACAATATCTTCAGCTATAAATTCTAGAACCTCATCTATAATAGCTTCAATATTTGGAGCATCCTTCACTTTTGCTTGTGATATATTTGTGAGTTTTTGAATAAAATCTGGAATTGGCATTTCAGGGTTTACTAAAAAGCTTTTTTCATCAACAACTTTTCTTTGCTTTATTTTAACCATTCCGATTTCGATAATTTTATCGTTATTATGATTTCCGCCTGTCGTTTCAAGGTCTATGACACAAAATGATAATTCATCAATAAGTTCTGCTGATTTTAAAATATCCATTAGGTTAGTGCTTCCATTTTCTTAACCACCTTTTCTATAAGGAGAGTGAATTTATTCATGGCCATATTTGCAACTTCTTTAACATCGTCATGGCTTAGTTTTTCATGGCCAATTCCTGCTGCTAGGTTAGTTATGCATGATATAGCACAGACTTTTAAATTAATATGATTAGCAGCAATGACTTCTGGGACAGTACTCATGCCCACCATGTCTGCTCCCATAATGTGTAACATATTTATTTCGGCCGGAGTTTCATAGGCAGGGCCAAGTACTCCTGCATAAACACCAGACTTGAGATCAATGCTTAGCTCATCTGCTGTTTGTTTTAAAAGTTGGTTTAGTTGTGGATTGTATGCTTCCGTCATATCTGGAAAGCGTACACCTAATCTTTCATCATTTGGTCCGATAAGTGGACTATTTCCAGTAAGATTGAGGTGATCTGTTAAATAGACTAAGTCTCCAGGTATATAATTTGAATTAATACCGCCAGCTGCATTTGTTAAAATAAGATTATTAACACCAATATACTTAAGAACTCTTACTGGTAGGATGACGTCTTCAAGTTGGTAACCCTCATAAAAGTGAAAGCGGCCTTGAAAAACAGCAACCTGTGTGTTTTGAACTTTTCCAATAACGAGTCTTCCTTTGTGGCCTTTGACTGTTGTCTTTGGAAAATTAGGAATTTCGTCATAAGGAATTTCAATACTATCTTGAATTTTATCTGCAAAGTCACCCAGTCCAGAACCAAGAACAATGCCAACCTTAGGCGAAGCTTGTCCCATCTTATCCTTAATGAAATCACTCGTTTTTATTATTCTATCAAACATTACTTTCCTTTAATTTTTAAAAATATCAAAAATCACCTTTGGCCTTTCAACTTTTGTTTTTGATATTTTAATTACTTCTTTTAAAAATTGTTCTTGTATTCGCTGAACTTGTTTTTGTTGATTCTGACGGTGATAAATAGTTAAGATCGCTTCTCCTGACTTAACCTTGTCAGATATTTTTTTATGAAAATAAAAACCGACACCAAAATCAATTGTATCTGACTTGACCTTTCTTCCACCGCCAAGCTCTGTACATAAAAAACCAATCTGATCAGTTTGAAAGGCTTTAATGTAACCAGTTGTTGGGGATAATATCTGGGTTTTTTCTGGTGCAATATCTAACTTATTGTAATTGTCTATGATACTTGCATTACCGCCTTGATCATCAATTAAGGTTTTAAATTTTGCAAGAGCAGCACCACTTTTGATACTTTTTTTAGCTTTAAGGAGCGCTTTATTATACGTCGGCTCGATACCTGCAATGTGGATCATATGAGCCGCAAGAGCTAAGGAAAGCTCGGTTAAATCTTTTGGACCCTTTCCTTTTAACACATCAATGCTTTCAATAATTTCGAGTGAGTGTCCAATTGCTTGGCCAAGCGGTTGGCTCATATGTGTTGTTAGTGCCACTGCCTTTTTATCAAATCTTTTGGCCGTATCTAAAATTGACCTTGCCAATTTCTTTGCTTGAGTTTTATTACGCATAAAAGCACCTGAGCCAACTTTGATATCCATAACAATACCATTAGCACCTTCAGCTAATTTCTTACTCATGATACTTGCAGTGATGAGAGGGATGGAATCAATCGTAGCTGTTACATCCCTAAGAGCGTAGATAATTTTATCTGCGGGAGCAATTTCTTCAGTTTGTCCAATCAGCACAATCCCTTTTTCATTTAAGTGTTTTTCAAACCCGTCTAGGCCCATATCTGTTTTAAAACCTGGAATGCTTTCTATTTTATCGACTGTGCCACCAGTGAAGCCTAAACCACGGCCAGCAATCATGGGAACCTTAACCCCGCAAGCAGCTGCAATGGGAGCCAGTATAAAAGATGTTTTATCGC
>JABJPQ010000321.1 GCA_018663815.1 Halobacteriovoraceae bacterium
CAAGAAAAGCAAGCCATCAATAAACAAAAAGCAGAAGAGAATGAAAAGCTAAATAAAGCCTGCATGGAATTGGTTGCTTTAGGTAAGAACCCAAGCTCTGTAGAGCACATGCAATTAGCAGAGGACCTAAGTAGTCTGGTTCAACTCGCTGCTGCAACGCCTATGGGAGCAAATGCCAGCATGAGCGATCGCATGGCCATAGATGAGATCAGGTCATTTGATAATCAGTGTGAGGTTACTGAAGGAAACAATCATCCCCTGCTTTCTAGTAATGCTGTAACACTAAACCAGCTTTGTGCTGATACAAAAATCAAAGACGCAGCAAAAGAAATGTTTGCAAGTGCTAAGATTGACCTTCTGTGTGGTGCTAAAGATGATAGCCCAGGGACATGTAGTGATAAAGAGATTCAAAAGATAGTAGGCACAAATGGTAAATATTCAAAATGTGGTAAAACTAGTGCTGTGAAACTCACTACAAAATGTGCTGAGCATGATAATACTGTCGCTATTTCAATTGACACTTACGAGAAATTTGAAGATTACACCTCTTTTTGGGATGCCATTGGCTGTGATCAACCAGGAGCCAATAAAGATACGGCCAGACAGGCTCTACAAAACATCGTCAACGCATACAACTGCAAAAAATCACAAGAACGTGCAGGTCAAATCTACGTTTCAATTTGTAATGCAAATCAACCTTATGGTGGAAATAATAACTATAAAGATATGAATCTACAAATGGCACAAGACGTAGGCGGTGCCATTGGAAATTACAATAGTCTTAAAAATTAAATAAAGGATTTAAATGAACAATGAAGTTCAAAAAAACATTTATTTAAGCTTATTAACAATACTTATTATTGGTTGTAATGGTATCACTGAGGTTGATCAATCCAGTAGCTCCAGGTCGTCTGCGAGCGCTTATGCTGGTACCAATCAAGCCCTTATCTACCCTGATAACCCCGTAGCTTTAGAGGGAAAAAATGTCTCTTACGCTAATTTTGAAGGGTATCTTTTGGCCAAAACAATTACCGAAAGTAACTATTTAAATACTACGTGTAACTTTACTCAATACTCTCCCGATTCTTTTGATCCGACTCAAAATATTTACTATAAAGATACAACAACAAATACCTGCCTTGAGGCTTTTAACGATCAAAAAACGGCCACTCAAATTTTACAATCAATAAATGGCTCTTGGGTGTACCCTAATCACTCAGATGAATTCTACCAAGTTAATACTTTTTATCATTCTAAAATAATTATGGAGCGTTACTTAGAGTCTCTAAGTTTTGCCCATAAGTATGTTCACCTCGATAGTAAGATGGAAATTCCACCGGCCACAAAGTACAACTTCATTGATACTCAGTCTTATTGGCTTACTGATAGTGGTGCTATTACTCCACTTAAAACTTATGCCAACTGTATAGATATTAAGAAAAGTGCGGCTTATTTCAGCCCCGCTCAAAACCTCACTTGTTACGGCTATGATACGACCAATGCTTTTAAAGTAGTCCAAGACCCAAGTGTTATTTATCATGAAACAGGCCATGCTATCGTTAAGGCCATGATGAACCAAAGAAATATCACCAGCGGTATTGATCCCGTGACCTACAATCCGGTCAATAAGTCTCACTCTTATCAGTCAGACTTAGGCGAAGCTTTCTACGATGAAGCAGGGGCCATCAACGAGGGAATCGCCGATTACTTTTCTTATTATATGAATCAAAGAACAAAAATAGCTGAGTTTGCCTTTCATAAACTGATTGGAAGCTATCGACCAATTGATGAAGATGAGCAGGCTCACACAGCTGATGTCTCCACCACAGGAGCCAGGCTGTCCTATCCTGAGTATTTATATTACGAGCCACTTGATGCCTCACTTAAAATAGAAGATGTTCACAACGCAGGTGCAATTGTGACTCATTATCTTGTGGCGCTAACCAAAGATTTAAAATCATCTTGTTCTTATCCTACTGGTACCAGTAACGATGAGATTCATAAAACGGCCACTAATTATGTTTTTCTTGTTCTTAATGAAACATTAGCCGAGATTGGGGATTTAACCGGAAAGGGTTCTGATCTTTTTTCTCAATACGCAACTTATGATTCAACTCAAGAAAATGTTTATTTTACCAATTTAAATAATGAAGCTTCATTTTTATGGACTCAGTTTGTAAACCCACCAAATTTTAGAAGATTTTTTAGAATCTTTGCTAAAAATACTCTCCATTATATTTCAAGTGGATTGTGTCCTGAATTTAGCATTGATGATTCTGAACAACTCTTAGATGATTATGGGTTATTACTTTTTAAATCATATGAAGATCGTGGAAATGGAATAGACTCCAATAGCTTAGCAGCTCAATCTTATGCTCTTCATACGGGCAAGTCTGTTTTTAGTAGCAAGACCCTGATTCCTTTCTCTTTTAACACGCAAGTAAATGAAGATAACCGAAAAAAATCAATTCTTATTTCAAAAGATTTTATGCAACTTGATACAGAATCAGTAGCAATCGTTATCGATAGTCAGACGGCTGTCGACAATATTTTATCAGAACTTACCTTTGAAGGAAAACATGTTATCCCCACTGAGGGTATCGCTGGTACTGAATATAATAATGGCAAAATAAATATTAGTCCTGGGGAAGTTGTAGCATTGACTCTCAATATATTTAACAATTCAAACTCAACCATGGGCGGAATTCAAATTTTGGCCAACGATTGGGATCATATGAAACTGGCCAATACGGCCAATACATATATTAACCGCACCATTAATAAAAATGCTCTTGCTGCCGGTGATATTACCGGAAATATTGCTTCGCATGCCCCTTGTGCTTTTGATGATTTTCCATCTGAGTCAGAAGGAGGAGTTACCGACACAATCACAACATCCCCCGGAAACTGCAGTTATATTAGCCGTACAAATGAATCTATTGATACAACGGAAGTCGTGACGACAACTCACTCTAAGTACGATGTCGACTCCCCTCAACCTATCTGTATGGTGCAATACAGTGATGAAAATGAAACGAAGTGGGTTTCCCAAGATTTCTTTAGAACTTATTCTTTAGGCCTTGAAGAGTCTGACTGTTTAAATAACGCCTCAATGTCACACTCAAATTTTAACCCTAATGAGTGCTTAATTCGAATACTTCCAGGAGCAAATCAATCTATTCTAGGTAAAATTGATCCACAAAAGTCATGGATAAATTCAGTTAAATCTGAAAACCAAGTTGAATTTAGCGTAAATGCTGGAAACGTTGTTCTGATGGAAGTTAATAAATGGATTTCTCCAGGAACAAAATTTAACTGTCGTTTTAGAGCTCGTTTTAGTAATTGTCGAGATTGTTTTGATAATTTTCAGTTTAATGATATGCCTTCAACCTTAACTGACTATGCTGACTATGAATATGCGGGGGCAATTCCTTATAAAATTATAAATTTTCAGTTTACGGTACTCGACTAATGAAAAAGAATAATAAAAAGCTCTTTTTAACCTTTATTATACTCGCAAGTTTCTTATCCTTTATAACTATTAATTCAAACCAATTTAGCTCAAAGCTAGATCCAACAACTTCAATAAAGACGCTCAAACAAAAAAGGACAATTGCCTCTAAACTGAAAATAAAAAAAC
>JABJPQ010000247.1 GCA_018663815.1 Halobacteriovoraceae bacterium
CAAGCTTGTTCTTGCAGCAGTTAAGGAAAATGGATTTGCTCTTAAATATGCATCAGAACGTCTTAGAAATCTTAGAGAAATGAATCTCGCAGCAATTAAAGAAAATGGGTACTATCTTAAGAATGCACCAAAGTGGATTAGAGATAATAAGGAAACGGTTCTTACAGCAGTCAAAGATCATGGAAATAATCTTGAATATGCATCGGATCGGCTGAGAGATGATAAGGAAATAGTTTTTGCCGCAGTTAAGCAAAATGCAGATTCTTATCTATTTGCATCAGATGGTTTAGCGGCTGATTCTAAACTAATGATTTGCACAGAATTTGAAAGTGAAAAAATTCCTTATGGTCTAGACTGTGAGACGACTTTGAAGGAAGTTAGAAATTTTTGCTTATCTAGCTTAACGAGTGATCAAGTATCTATGGTGTCAGATTTATCAGATATAATTATAGAAATGGAAAATAGCGAATTTAAAACGATAACAATTTCAAAAATTTGCCTAGATATAAGAAAAAATGGAAAAGTTGACGAAGGAACACTTAATAAATTAGAACAAATGAAGCCTTACTATCAAGTAATGGGTGGTGCAAGTGGTTCGGTGACTGTGAAGTAATAGCTTTTTGACTTATGAATCGTCAGCACAGGGTAGTGGGATGTGAGGAGGAAATTTCCTTGATTCAATAATAAGCAGCAGGAGTAGTAAAAGCTCTTTTAATTAAGCTGAGTTTTTATTACTTTTTGTATCTAAAGAACTATTAATGATTTTATAACTTATTATTTTTTTAAAAACCACCTACTTAGTGTGATCGACTTTCACATTAAGGTACCGGATCTACTAAGGTCAGTTAACTGTAAGTAGACATCTATGAGTATTTTAGAGCGTTTTTCTATACCTCTCACTCAGACTCAACAATAACGCAATAGCTTGTCTTGCTAAGAGACTCAGTAATAATCTCGTCAGTAAACCTTAATGAAAAGATATTAGCTGGGATTGTTCTTTCTGCGCTATATGTATTTTTAATTCTAAAAAGCAATTGTCCACGATTATAACTTACCTCAACTTTGTAACTCCTCTGAGTTGCAGGAATATCATCAATCATATTTGTATTCACTTGTGTGTCGATTGTCAGTGTTTTTGAGGCACTTAATACGTAACCAGAGTTAATAGGTAACCCTCTTATTTGAGGGTTGTAGGGAGGCAACCACGCCCTTGTCGCCTTACTAATGTAGGTTCTAAGTCTATCTGATACATTTAATAGTAAGTCTTCCGACTCAATTTCTAGAAAGAGTTTCTCGTCAATGACGTTTAAGTTGACTTGTATTTCCGACTTTTGTTCAGAAGAATCAGAATAGCATCTTCCAAATAGAGCCTTATTAGTATTGCGCTTAAAAATATTGTGATAATTAGTAACGCTTCTGGGAAAGAGTAGAGCTTTGTATGCCCTTTTCATCTTCTTAAAACTATTTGCCTCAGAAGCTAACATTTGAGCAATCTGAGGATATTCTCCTGTGCAGGCCATAGTGTCTATAAGCGTCTCTTCATCGACGCAATTTTTTGCTTGAATTGAAAATGAAATCAGTAAAGCTAAAAAGATAAAATTAACACACCAATAGATTCGTTTCATACATAAGCTCCTTATTGTAAGCATTGATTCATAATAATCTTTTCATTTCTTTAGTAATGATTTTCGTATAATCGTTATTATTAAACTCTTTATATTTCAGTTTATTTGTAAGTACCACAAGCGTTAATTCTTAGCGTTGAAAAGGACGAGGTGTGAAAAACTTATATTTTTATGATGAAAATATCAAGGTCAGAAATGATTTCTTCTGCTCTTATGTTATTGAAATTAGATTTTTCAAAACAATTAATTGGTGAAGAGTTGCCATTGTGGTTTTTAAACTATGTCCTCTGTAAATTCAATACAGCTCCTAGAAGCCATTAGAATATCAAATAAGATGATAGGCTTATTACATATTTTTGTAATATAATAAGAAAATAGATTGGTTTTTTTTAAATATTTTTTCAGGAGTATTGTGTTGAGACATTTACATTTGTTTTTTTTATTTACTTTAGTATCTTGTGCTTCTTTTCCATCAAAGATGACTTACACAAATGATGATTTTAAATGTGAAAAACGATTTGATATCTATGACAGAGGATCTTTTGAAATCCTATTTAACCATGAAAGGCAAGTTTATTGTGACCAAAGTGGTAAATGTATAAACTCAATGGGGGCTAGAAACGAGAGTTTTGAAAAGAGCCTAAAAAACCTAACAAGGTTAAAAAATAAAAACAGAATCGGGGGAAATACTTGTTTTAATTTTGTGGATAAGCTTGATGATGCTAATTACCTGGTTGAAACAAGTATTGTGAGGAACGAGAGTAGTAGTTGGCTTCGCGCATTCTTGTCAGGTGTTACTTTGACGATAATTCCAGGACATTCTGAGTTAAATTATAATTACAACATTACGATTACTGATTTAAAAACAAGTAAAAAGAAGAGTAAAAATCTGAATCATGTCATTGATTCCTGGTACGGATTCTTTTTGTTACCGTTTGCACCTTTTTATAGCGAGACAGAGGCCGCTGATAAATTGAATGTAGATCTTGAGGGCCATATTCTTAAGGAACTTCAAAGTTTTAAAGAATAGAGTTTTCTTTTGGAGATTTCAAAGGTTTAGGGACGTCATTTCTTTCGAAAGAGCTTTTATGTGGGTTTCAAAAGCCTTTTCTTGCTTGGATATGAGCTATAATAAATTTTTCAAAACTTAATTATTAAGTAGCTAATAATTTAAAACTGTTAGAAAACATTTATAACACATAATCTCGAGTGAGTTATTGAATGGAACTTCTTTTTTTAGGTATTGATGTAGGCTCGACAACTGTGAAAATAGTTGTTTTGAATGAAAAAAAAGAGATTCTTTTTACCAAGTATCAGCGACATTTTACAAAGCAAGCAGAGTCAGTTCTATGGTTATTGCAAGAATTAGAAATTAATTTCATACAAATTAAAGAACACAATTGTCGTATTTATGTAACTGGGTCAGGGGCAGAGGTCATCGCCGAGAAGATCGGAGGAATTTTTGTTCAAGAAGTTAATGCCGTTGCTTTGGCCGTTGAAACTTTAATTCCTGACTGCCAATCTGTCGTTGAATTGGGGGGGCAGGATGCAAAAGTTATTTTATTTAAAAAGAAGCTAAATGGAGAAAATAAAACTTTA
>JABJPQ010000558.1 GCA_018663815.1 Halobacteriovoraceae bacterium
AACTTGCGTTTGGGCAAGTTACTGATTTAAATACTAAAAATATGGCTCAAGCTAAATTAGTAAATTCATCCAAGCTTTATCTGCTATGGAAGTTAGGTTTAAAGCAAAGTTTTTTTAATACGTGGCTAAAGGCCGCTACAAATGAGAATTTTTTAAATACTGAGCTTGGAGTTGCGTTAGATCAAATTATTTCTAAAAATGCTTCACAATGGATTATTGATAGTGCTCTCTATGTTTCTGAGACTCAAAAGAAACAGCTTAAATTACTTGAATTGGAAAACTCCAACTTTAATTATTCTATCCAAGCATATATTCACCTTAGAACTCGAAAAAAAGCGCTTAATTGGATCGGTAAACTATTACCAAATGATCCTTTACGAACAATGCTTGCGCGAACAGTAATTATTGATATGGCCATCAAAAATGAACTCTCAAGCGCTGCAAAAATTTTAAAAGAGGTTTATGAACCAGTCATTTTAGCCCAAACTGATATTGAACGAATAAGCGGCTATTACTTATTTGTAGCGAGATTATTATATCAAGCTAAGGCGTATGATGCGGCCAATGAATACTACCGGTTAATCCCGCATGAATCCAAAAAATTTCTCCAGGCCAGAACTGAATCTTTATGGACATCCATGAGAATTGGGGATTACTCAACAATACTAGGGGAGTTAAAATCCCTTGAACAGAGTATGTTTAATGATAGGTTTTTACCAGAAGTATACTTAGTTAGTAGTATGGCCAATTTACAATTGTGTCAGTTTGAAAAAGTCTCTTCGATATTTACGAAATTTATTAAGGTTAATAAAGTCTTTGCCAAAGAGATTGCAACGAATTTAAGTTCTTCCAAGCCCAAACGTTTAGGTGAAGATGATTTTTTTATTAATCAACTCTTAAAATCTCAGACACAAGCAAAGCAAGAACGAAAATCTTTAGTTAAGCTGTTAGGTGAGACTCAAAATGAATTTTTAAAGATTTTTGATTCACAAACTTTAGAACGAGATGTGAAATTAGTTAGTGAGATTAAAAGAACATGGAAAAATCGTGAGAAAATTTTAACTGCTACGTTACGAAAAATGCGTTTTGTTAAAGTTGAATATTTATCAACGATGAGAAGGATGAAACATAAACTTCTATCGCACAAGTTTAACGATAGTGTATCAACTTTAACTTCATCAATTGATAAATCAGATAAACTTGAGTTTAAATACGATGGTGTTTTGTTTGGAGATGAACTTTTTCATTACCGATCTCGCATTCAAAATCTATGTTTACAGGCAGGTAAGTAATGATGATAAAGTCTCTCTTATTTTTAAGTATTATTTTTAGCGGATGTCAAAATATTGATGATTATGTCTATCATGATAACCAGCCACCCCAAAGATATTTTGAAAAATCTCAGAGCATGCTTTCTTTTTATCATGATTCAAAAATTGATATTTTATTTGTGATTGATAACTCTGGCTCTATGGGGGGAATTCAAGATAATGTGGTCAGAAATTCAGCGCTGTTTATGGATTCATTTTTACAAAATAATCATATGGAGTGGCGCTTAGGGATTATTTCGACTGATGCAAAGCAATCTCCTTACCTTGGTTTTACTGAGATGTTTGATAATGAGTATGCTAAAATTCACACTGAAGGGTTTATGATTAATACTTTTCAAGGTGCTGTCGAAAACTTAGGTACTAGAGGTTCGGGCAATGAGTATAATTTTTACAATATACTTAGAGTCATGACTGATTATAGTTATATGGGTTTTTTCAGAACTGATGCTCATCTTGCCGTTATTATGATTACAGACGAAAAAGAGCAAAGCTTAGAAGATTTTGGACAAAAGTATGAAGTAAATACTTTTATGAATGCTATTAAATCTCTTAAAAATACTGGTAAAGTTGTGCGGTTTTATGGTGCTTTTGAGTTTCCAGACTTAAAAGATTGCGATGATAGTTATTCAACTGAGTATTATCAGTCAGATTTTGAAAATATTATTAATCTGTCTAATGGCTTGCATATGTCGGCTTGCACAGAAAATTTCGGAAATGATCTCGCGAGTATTGGCCGGGATATTATATCAATTGGCGATATACCATCAATACTACTCGAAAAAAGACCTGTGGTTGAAAGTATCAAAGTATATTATGACGAAACACCTCTTCCTTCTGGTAAAGAAGAAGATGGTGGTTTTTGGTTTTACAGTTCGCGGTATAATACAATTAACTTTTACAATGTTAAATTTGCTACGGATTTAAAAAAGGGTAGGGTTAATATTAAATTTGATATCGATGATGGCGTTGATCGGGATTAGCTTTCTAACACTTTTCCCAAATCTTTTCTGGATTGAACTCTTTTTTTAGCATTCTCGTAGCGTCTAATGTCATCTTCTGTTTTGGGTATTAAACCTGGAACAGGAACTGGTTTTCCTGACTCATCTATGGCCACAAAAGTTAAATAAGCCTTGGTGGTTAATCTCGTTATTCCAGTATACGGATCTTCACTTTGAACCTTAACCCCAATAATCATTGATGTTTTTCCTACAAAATTCACAGAAGCCTTTATAACAACTTGAGCTCCAATATGAATAGGAGATCTAAATTCAATATCATCTATATGAACCGTGACGACTGGGTTGTTGCAGTGGCGACTAGCACACATAGCAGCCGCTATATCAATCCAACTCATTACTTTTCCACCAAATATTGTTCCATGAGCATTTGTATCTCCCGGCATAACCATCTCACGCATTAAGACTTCACTTTCTAAGGGAGTCTTTTTCGCTTTCTTCATTAGTTTCCTCCTGGATCACAATAAACATGATGATTCCATCTAAAACCTTGTGTGAATTTGAAATGACTATTAATATTGGGTGCTTCTTGATCTTCATCATTAACATTATCTACAATAGAATTAATGGTTCCGCCTGCAGTGTTTGTTGTCCCAAGCGCACCTATTGGTTGGCCCCTGTACTTACTAAAGGCACTACCTCTTCTAACCAGTCCTGTTTCACAAAATTCCCTTCCTAAGGAATTTAGTTTTAAAAAAACGGTTTCAACTCTTTTTGGCTCTCCCGTTTTAGCATGAAAATCATCAACTTCAAGTTTGCCATCAAGGTCATCACTAACACCCTCTCCACTGACAAACTTATTAAAATAGACATTGAGGTCTGTCCCAGTAGGTAATTTACAAATTTTTGAATTATTATTTTCGGGGTCAATAATTGCTAAGCCAGAACAACACATACTTTCTGATTCTGTTGTTTTAATACTTGATCCTAATTCGAGACAGCACATAAATTGATTATCTGAAAAAATAGGGGAGTGTTCTACTAACTCTTGGGTTGCAACAAGGTTTTGATTGAGCGAAGTTGCATCTAGGTGTGCAGGCACACTACCATCTTCGCTATCCCATGGGCGTGTAACATTAGGATCTTCAAATGTGTGCATACTATTTATAAAATCTACGACTGTTTTGATTGTACCGTCAAATAAGCCAGGAACTAACTTTTGATAATTATCATTACAATAAATTGGTTCATAGGTCATTTGCGGTATTCCAATATATTCAAACTTA
>JABJPQ010000397.1 GCA_018663815.1 Halobacteriovoraceae bacterium
GTTCTTCCCCGATTCATACAAAACTTTATAAAACAAAATTTAAAATAAAAGGACATTATTATTTCAACCATGTTCATACTAAAATTAGCCAAGATAACTCTTCAGTTGATTTTTTAAAAATATCTCCCACCAGAACATTTAATTTAGTTGAAACATTTTTAAAAAGACGATCATATAAAGGATCACTCGCTCTTTGCGACCATGACACTGACAAGGGCTTTGATGAGATAAATAAACTAGACCAAACTTACCTCTCTCCTCTAAGGAGTGTAGAATGGGGTGGCAAAACTCACATGGCCTTAATTGGGATTAAGACTAATTGGGATAACCTTGCTAATGGAAGAAAGTACAGTGGAGAAGAATCAATTATTCAAAGTCGCTCAAGTAACGGTTTTAGAATTATAAATCACCCTAATAAAAAAACGCCTCCCTTTCCATATACTTCGTGGCTTGACGTCGATGGGGTTGAGGTTTGGAATACTAGTATGGAAAGCCCTCCCTTTACCCGCTTAAATATTAAATACTCTAATAACAAAGAAGCTTTTAAACAATGGACTGATTCTTTAAGTAAAGGACATAATTACGTGGCTATGGCCGGAAGTGATTTTCATTTTATTATTCCTTGTTATACAGAACGCACACTCATCTACCCTGTTAATTTTATTCCAGCCGCAAATAAAGAGGCAACAAAAGATTATCTCCAAGCGGGAAGATCCTCGTTTACCACTGTTCCAGCAGCTCCAAACCTAACCCTGCAAGCAAAGTTTATTCAAAATAAAACATGGAAGCATATGGGAGAAAATGCCAAGGGAGCAGGCTTTTTATCAGTAAGGCTTTACGGTGATTTTTCTCACACCAATAAACGCTTAGGCGGAAGATGTTATAATACGATTAGACGTTTTAGTAAGCTTTTTACTTTTTGGAAAAAGCGCAAATGGGAAGCGAGATTTTATAATAAAAAAGGTGATCTGATTGCAAAACAAGCCTTTAATCCTAAGTGGTATAATTACAAAAAACATTTAAAGATTGAATTTCAGTACCCTGTGAGCTCCAACGATCTGATACGAGTAGAGCTATGGTCCATTAATAGAAAGATGAAATCAATTGCCTTACTTGGCGCTACGAACCCTGTTTATATCAATCGAAATTAAATATTCTCTGAGCTAGGTATCATTGCAGCTAGCTCAAGAGATTTTCTAATTGCAGCCGCTGTAAAATACTTTAGTGTATAAAGCATTTCTGTTATTTTATTATATTTTTTCTGTTTTAATTTCGACAAACTTTCAGATACGGCCTGGTCAGAGAGAGAAAGCATTTCGTCCATTCTGGCTGAGCTAATACTTGCCTTCTTATTTATCATCAATTCAAAGAGCTCTGCTTGAAAGATTTTTAATTTTTGAATAGAGTTCCATAGATCTTTGTCTTTTTTAGTAATGATCTTCTTAGAAAAATAACCTTTAAAGTTTTCACAACGATAAGCCAATGATAAATATCCACAAATAGATCCAACTAGCATTTTGGGTTTGTTTTGTTTTTCTCTAAAATTTGGAACTAAACTTTGATTTTCCTGGCATCTCTTATCCTGTGACCGTCCATATACCCTATTAAGATGACGAAACTTAAAGCGAGCCTCGTAGGAGGGCGAGTTTTTTCCAAAGGAAAGCTCATCACTTATAAATGTTTCGGAGTGAAGAAAGTGGTGATAACCAGTATATCCTTCGGAGTATCGCGGTTTAATTTCACGGTCAGGATAAAGACTTTGCCAAAATAATTTTCCTTTGTTTTGCTTCTCATCACCAAACAGACGTTCAGGCCCATAAGTATTTATAAGATCACCAGGTAGCTTTTTTTCATCTACATTTAGTTTTCGACAAATAGGACTATCAATCCAATAACGCATTTCTTGAGACCACATAAATCTTGGCTTAAGCGAAAGAGCTTTAAAATTCATGGCCGTCCCCCAACAATTGGCTCCATCTTGAAAAAGTTCTTGTTGGTGATAATTATTAGCAATACGAGGTAAGCAATGAGATATCTTCATCTCATATGAATTATTTAATTTTTTGTTACAAAGACTCTCTGTTATTTTAGGAATTTTAAAATTCTTATTCGTGTTATTTTTCCATTGGCAAATAGCTTGGTGTTGCTGCACTAGTTTCTTACAGCTGGTTGAATTTAAAACAAGGTTACTTACGCTACTTTCCTCAATATTTATCGCCTGTGAATACACAGGAAAACTTAAAAGTATATTTACTAAAAACAAAATTTTCAATTATGCCCTCTTAGCTAAATGATAGTTACATTAAGTCAATTTAAGACCATTCAATATACTCCTTGAAAACTTTACTTAACCTTGCCAAAATAATTACTAAAAATTCATAGCTTTTTCACAGCTAACCTATTGATTTTAGAAAAGATCTTCATCGGGCCTGATTACCCACAAAAAAATTTCATTGATAAATATCTCAATACCCTTTATACCTATTAACTAAACTAACCTCAGTTCGGCCAAAGATATCAAGCTAGCACATGCTCTCGTAGCTTTTCGCTAATTGTTATCGAAGGTTTCTTTTCCTTATGAGTGTAA
>JABJPQ010000320.1 GCA_018663815.1 Halobacteriovoraceae bacterium
CAGAAATTCTCTCGACAATGAATCTTATCACAGATGACCCTATACCTGGCTATCCTGACTGGAGTATTCAGGAGATGAGAATTTATCAACAAGATGATCAGACAAACTTGTGTCCGATATATTTTTCAGTATCGCGCTACGCAAGCCTTAATAATACCTCTATGGGAGCAGCGACTAAAAATTTCTGGATCATACTTAATTGTACTGTAGTGGGTACATTAGTGACATACTGTTCAAGTATTGAGAAGTATAACAATGGTCTTTGGGACTATGTTACAGATGGCGTTCCAACTGATGGCATTCACTTCTCTGGAGGTGGTTCGGTTGGAATTGGAGTTAATCCTCCAATTCGTCAACTACACTCAGCTTCAGCAACAGTTTCTAATGAATTTATAATGGAAGTAGAGGATGGGCTGGCAGATTGGAAAAAATGGAATTTTGTCGTTGCTGGTGGTGCAGCTAATGCACAAAATATGTACCTAAGAATACTTAATGACGTAGGAGCTGCATCATCAATGGATGCGATGACTTGGCTCGCTAACGGTAATGTCGGTGTTGGTTCAATGGCACCAGCTGCTAAACTTGACGTTGTTGGCGATATCACAGCGAGCACAACGATAACAGCAGGTACAGGGCTGACAGTCACAGCGGGAGATGCAGCTATTACAGATGGTAATTTGACTGTTACCGGAGCTGGTAACGGCACTATAACAGCAGCCTCTGATATCACAACAACTGCTGGTGCCCTTCTTTTTACCGACGTCAATAATAGAATTGCTAAGCCAGCAGCAAACGAATTGGCTTTCTATACAAACAATAGCGAAAAAATGTCTATAAACTCAACTGGTATTGTTGATATACAAAATGGAGTATTAGTACTTAACAAAGGAAACGGAAGCGTAGGAACAAACTCCGATATTTACTTTAACGGCCAAGGATTAATTGCCTCTCAAAGCAGTCTTTATATTAATATTGACAGCGATAATAACCAAGCAAATGCGAGTCTTTTTATTAAAACAAACGCGGAAACAAGCGGCGGGCTAACTCTTCTCAAAGTTGATGAAGACGGAACTGTCACAACCACAAACAAAGTCTTGTTAGATACAGCTAGTATTGGCGCATTTGATGCTGTAGCCCCAGGGACTAAAGTCGCAAACACACACGCTGTAAACAAACAGTGGGTGTGGGATTTTTTAACAGGCATCCAAGCAGGTGCGATGACCGACGCTCAAAGGGAAGCTATTGTTGCACATATTTTGGCCGGAACAACTGCTGATAATTATGCAGAGCTTGAAACTGCTATTCACAGTAGTCTTAACAGTACTTCTGCAGTTTGTGGAGATGATACCTGGACGAAATCAGTCGTACTTACAGGCGGCGTTGTTACCAATACATGTGGAGGATTTTCAGCAAATGTGACAATGCCAGGAGCCTTGATAGTGACAACAAACCTAACCGTCTCCTCCGACAAACGCCTAAAAAAGAACATCAAAAAACTAGATAGCTCCCTGGCAAAAATCATCCGCCTAGAAGGAGTTGAATACTTTTGGAAAGACCGAAAGAAATCAAAAAGAAAACAAATCGGGCTTATCGCGCAAGAGTTATTAAAGGTATTTCCCGAGCTAGTTGAGAAAAGCCCTGGCGATAAATATTACTCTGTTAATTATATTGGACTTATCGCGCCCCTAATTGAGGCGACTAAAGAGCAACAAGAACAAATCGAAGAATTAAAGCAAGAAAACGAGCAAATGCGACGGTTTTTATGCGATAAATTTAATAACGAAGCCCAGTTTTGCAACTAGCTACCTGTAAGTATTAGGATCCTCTTAATATTTACATAGCTTTAAAGTAGAAATTCACCTATTATTATAAAGTATGCAGAATAAAAAAAAATATAAGCTACTCATTGTCGATGATGAGGTTGATCTATGTAAGTTTGTTCAGTTGTGCTTAGATGAAGATCTCTTTCAAGTTGAGTACACTCACTCAGGCCAGGATGCTTTCAAAATATTATCTCACCAAAATTATGATTTAGTCCTCTCTGATATAAAAATGAAAAGAGGTGACGGGATTGAACTTTTAACAAATATCCGAACTCTCCCATCCCCTCCTTGCGTCGTCATCATGACTGCATATTCAGAAGTCAGCAAAGAGGAAATTCTAAAAACCGGAGCTAAGGCCATATTGGTCAAACCATTTGATCTTGATGAGCTCGAAGAAGCATTAGAGAAATGTTTTACTAACTAAACAGCAAATAAGTAATCCAAGCAAAGAAATAGGCTAAAAAAAATGTATAGGCCAAATAGATCAGCGGGTATTTATACCCGTCAGTTTCTTTTTTCATCACGGCTAAAGTCGAGATACATTGAGGAGAAAAAACAAACCAAATCAATAACGACAATAGTGTCGCAAGAGAGTAAGTATCAGATAGCTGATGGGATAGGTTTCCAATATAATGATCATCCTCTGGATCAGCGCCCTCACTTACAAAAACTGTTCCAAGTGAGACAACTAATAATTCTCGAGCACCAAAACTAGGAATAAGTGCAGTCGTTAATCTCCAATCAAAACCAAGGGGTTTAAATATCGGTTCGAACGTTTTTCCAATCGATGCCGCGTAAGAATAATGAATGGCCGGCTTATCAGCTCCCATAGGTTTTTTTGGGAAAGTAACCAAACCCCATATTAAAATCGACAATACTAAAATAATCGTGCCCGCTTTTTTTATAAATATCCAACCTTTTTGCACGGAACCTTTAACAACGTTTTTTAAAGATGGCATTCTATAGGGTGGTAGCTCCATTAGCAGATAACTTGGACTGGCCGGTGCGATCATTTTTTTGGCCATAAAAGCCACAACAAATGCGGAAATAATTCCAAATAAATATAATCCCATCAATACCAATCCAGGTAGGCTCAAAAATCCGAAAACTCTTTCATTCGGTACAATAACTGCAATAAGTAAGGTGTACACAGGAAGTCTGGCTGAACAAGCCGTTAAGGGGGCAATTAAAATGGTGATCATGCGCTGTCGATAGTTTTGAATTATTCTAGCAGACATTATGCCTGGAATGGCACAAGCATGGGAAGAAAGCAAAGGAACAACTGCTCTTCCCGGAAGTCCTAATTTTCTCATTAAGTAATCAAGTGAAAAAGCCACTCGCCCTAGGTAACCAAAGTCTTCTAAAAAATAAATAATAAAAAATAAAAAGACAATATGAGGAATAAAAACCAAAATACCACCAACGCCAGCAATGACTCCATCCACAAGCAAGGACTTTAAAAGACCATCAGCTAAATGTTGTGAGGTAAATAAACCTAACCAAGAAAAGAAACCTTCAATAAGTCCCATAAATGGATCGGCCCAAGCGAATAGTAATTGAAAAATAAAAGTGAGTACAAATAGTAAGATAACAGGACCAAAAATAGGATGTAAAAATAGATTATCTAATTTTGACGTCAAGCTATCGGGACGAATCTTATCCACAATAATATCTTTTAATAAAGTATCCATGGCCTGCAATTTGTCTTTCACATAATTAGGTTCCTTAATCTTTTTTTGAAAATCAGGAGGTATTGAAAAAGGAGTAGCTCGCATTTGTTCATAGCTTGTTATCAGTTGTGCTAAATCTGTAACTCCACTTTTATTAGTTGCTATAGTTGGAATTATTTTTCTATTTCCTAATTTTTCACTCAAAAGTTTAAGATCAATTGTTTGGCCTCTTTGATTAGCAATATCCATCATATTGAGCGCAACAACATAATTAACTCCCAGCTCATTAAGTTGAGAAGCGAGGTAGAGAGACTTTTTTAAACTGGTCGCATCTATTACCAAGATAAAAAAAGAGATTTTATCTGCTGTATTTTTTTGAAAAATATAATCTTTGGTCACTTTCTCATCCAAAGTTGAGACATCAAGCGTATAGATTCCGGGCAAATCAATAATTTCATGCTGTGAATGGCCATTAAGAGTGCCTGATCTTTTTTCCACCGTGACGCCGGGAAAGTTAGCCACTCTTTGGCGATTGTTAGTCAATTGATTAAAAAGAGCTGATTTCCCAGAGTTAGGTAAACCTATAAGTCCTATTGATTTCATCATTGTTTTAACTCAATCGTAATATTTTTGGCCATGGAAGTGGTGATTGCCACTTGAACACCACTAATTTCAAAAAGTAGTGGGTCTTTAAATATGGGAGCCTTTCGAATCAGTTTAATCATTTCTCCTGGAACAATACCTAATTGATAAAGCCGGGCCAATACTTTTTCATCGGGATAATTGACCCCAACAACCTGATAATCTTGTTTAATTTGCGCATCGTCTAATAACATAGCAACCTGTTTGGTATGTGAAACTTAGATAGCATGTACCAAACACAAAAAACTAAGTCTATGATTTTAATTAGGAATTACAAAAAACAAGTTAAAATAACAACTAATAGTGAGATGATTTATATTCAGAGTCCATATGACTACTCAAAAAGACACTTTGTTTAGCCTCTTTAAAAATTGCTTGCAAATCTCCAACGAGACTCTGCTCTACGGACTCTATCTCGCTTTGGAAAATATTTAGTTTTTTTCTGAGCATTTTTACTTCCGAATCACTTAGCTTTAATTGTTGTTGCTCATAATCTGAGCTTATATCAGCAAGTTGACTTTGATTGGAACTAAGAATGAGTTGAGATTTACTCATGAGAAGCTCAAGTCCTGAAATATTCTTATCCAGGTTTTCAACATGGCCATCAAAAACTTCAAAGGAGCTAAGAGTTTTATCCACGGCCTGCTTAACTTTATCAACACTGGCCTGGCCCTCAACTCTATTAACCTGGCTTTTTAACTGTTTAAGTTCATGGCCTAGTTTTAATTTAAACTCATACATTATCGTTTTATTATCTCGTAATTCATCTTTATATTGGTTTAGTTTTGGTAAGGATTTAATTACATCCTGTGAAATTTCTTTTAGTTTATTTATCTTACCAACACCATTTTTAAGAGCATTATTATTAGCATGAATCAGCTCCAGGTCACTAGAGTTAGCCTTTTCTAGTTTATGGCTTAGATTCATAAGTGTTATAATATTTTTCTTAAATGATTTAAGTAGTTCAATATTATTGCGACTACTTACAATTTTTTCACCTAGATTTCCCCTAACATTTTCATCTCGCTGCTGATGAAAGCTCAGTTTATTATGCAAAGATTCAATTTCACTTATTAAACGTTGATTTTCATTTGTCACTTTTGTGTGTAGCTCTAAAAACTCATTGTAAACGTCACTAATATCAGCAATATTAAAATCACTTTCAAGGTCTTCACTTGCTTGGAATTGATCTTCTTGCATCATGGTCAAACTTCTCCTTATAGGTGAAATAAGACTTTGAGCTTGATCTTGTATCGTTTCTTCTAGGTTTGTTAAATCATAAAAGAAAAGCATAATCCTGGTCTGACCTTGATAATCAACAGGAGAGACAAACATTTCATAAGGACGAGCAGGACTGGTATCATTAGGTTTCACATGAACTTGATAAATTCCAGCAATTTGATGCTTTAAAGCTTCTAGGATAGGATCATTATTGCCAAGATTTGTAAGTTTGCTTAGGTAATCCCAGCTCATGTAATCTTTATTTATTTCATCCTCTGAGATCTTCCAATCCTCACAAAATTGTTTATTGGCCCATTGAACTTTTAGGTTCTTATCTAGTAGGACAGAAGAAAGAGGAAGAGCATCTTGAAAAACACTTCCAAAGCTCATTCTCTTATTGAGATAATCAGACATTGTATGAGTATGCCGTATAAATTCAGGAGAAAATCCTTCTCCTGCAAGCATTTCTCCTGCCAGAAGGTTTTTATCAATAAAAATTTTCATCTTTTTTTCAAAGCTCATTTGAGCGGAGCGAAAATAAAAGCGATTAAGTAAAAAGCTCACCAAGAAAAGAATGAGTGATAAAAAAGCAATCGCTCCAAACCCCATAACATAATATTTTCCAATTTGTTCTATTTGAATTTTTTGTAAAGTAATTTCAGGGGCAACAGTACTCATCCATTTTTGCATGAGCTTATTTGCTTCGGCATAGATTTGATAAAAGAATTTTCTCTCATCAACATATTTTTTGAGCATGTTAATTTCAATTTTTAAATTTGAAAGTCGGCTTATGACTTCGGCTTTATCTTTGCGAGGAAGCACAGAGTTGCCAATAATTTTTTCCATTGTTGAAAACTCACGACTGAGGCTGCTTACCAAAGAGGTTAGTTTTTTCTTATTAAGATGTCCGCTTGTTTGAGATAAAACTCTATCACTCATGCGAGAGAGAGTCCTCCAGTTGTTTTTTTGTACATAATGATAAAAAGTGGCCATTTTACCATTAAAAACTTTAATCACTTTTTCAACTTTTGAAAAGGAGATTAAGTTTGCTGAAGATGTTTTTAACTTTTGAAGATCTGCTTGTAAAAGGACAAATTCTTGAACCTCGACTTGATCATTTATTTTTTTAAAATCTTTTTCAATATCTTTTATTTTTATTATAGCTTGTTTAGGATTTTCATTAGTAATCAATTGTTTTACATCCTTGAAAACATTCTTTGATTCGTATGTTTCAATGATAAAACTAGCTTTATGCAGATCCTGCCCTCGACTCCCATTAACAAACCCTAACTTCCAAAAATAAAGAACGATTCCTAAGGTGCATATAAATATAATAAGAAATGAAGCCTGATAATACTTCACAATATTTTTTAAGAATTTTTCAATCATCCTAACCTCTAAGTTAACACTTCCATGTGCACTTTTTTTAAGCACTTAATACGACTATAGTATCTAATATTTTCAGTATTTTTGTAAAGTTAAGAATGAAAAAATATTTTTTGAGATAAGCCAGAAGCCTTGATACTTCTGGCCCTTTTATTTATTAAATAGCTATATCTTCATATGATTCAAAATCATTTTTAAGTTTTGCTTTTAACTTTAATATTGCTTGTGTATGTAATTGAGAAACGCGAGACTCTGTCACATCCAAAACTTGACCGATCTCCTTTAGGTTTAAATCTTCAAAATAGTAAAGAGAAAGGACAAGCCTTTGTTTTTCAGGTAAAGATTTTATGCCCTCTTTTATAATCTTTTGGGCCCTTTTATAGTTTACTGCTGAGAATGGATTTGATGATCTTCTATGTTCAAGAAGTCCCATCATTAATTTCTTATCTCCACGACTAAACGTTGTTGAATCATCAATATTAAGTAATGAGACAGACTTGGACTTATTTATCATTTCATGAAACTCTTCGAGATTACACTCGAGGGAAGCACACATTTCATCATCTGTAGCAGGTCTTCCAAGGTCTCGTTCTAACTTAGCGTATGTTCTTTCAAGTTGCTTAGATTTTTCTCTGACTGATCTAGGAACCCAATCCTGAGAGCGTAGCTCATCTAAGATTGAACCTCTAATTCTGAACTCAGCATAGGTTTTAAATTTATTATCACGTGAAGAATCAAATTTTTCGATGGCATCCATTAAGCCAATTACTCCACACGAGATTAAATCATCAAGCTCAATATTAGCCGGTAATCTCGATGCTATTTTTTGAGCAATAAAACGAACCAAAGGAGCGTATTCAACAACAATTTTGTCCTTTACACCTGGTTCCATCGTACATCTGTAATCTTTTAAATTTTTTAGTTTAGCCGTTAGTGATGACATTAAGCTTCTCCTTAAGCGTGTGATTAATGAACTTCCTGTTCAATTCTTCTTTTTGGGTGAAAAGCTTGACTGCCCTTTTCGGTCCCATTTGCGCTTAATTCATCGGTTAGTTTATGTACGACTTTAAGAAAGTTTTCATGGTGGCTATTTTTTCCCCTCGCTAAAAAATATTGATCAAAATTATTTGCCTGAGTATCTAGCTTTTTAATCCCACCAAGGATTTTTGTGCGACAACCAAGAAAGTTCTCTACTGTTTCGCTCAAGGTTTGAATAACTTTTACATATTGAGGCTTGGTATTAACCATATTCACAAGTAAGTGGTTTTGATTAACACCAAACTTCTTGTTAAGAACCTTAATTAGTGAATATGAATCCGTTATGGATGAGCGATCTGGAGTAACAATAAGTATACGATGATCACAATAGGCATTTAGCACCAACGACTCCCTAGAGAGGCCTGCGGGACAATCAAGTAAGATGTAATCATACTCTTTTTCATGTGCCGTCATGATATCAATAATTATTTCTTCCAACCTAAAACTAGCATCAAAAAGATCAATTGATCCGTTACAGGCAGAAAGAAGATGAAAACTTCCTTCTTGGTATAAACACTCTTGAAATGATTTCTCAGCCGAAACCAAGTCATAAAAAGTATTGCTAAGTGGCAGTCCTAATTTTATTGCTGTATTTGATAAATTATAATCACAGTCAATTAAAAGAACCTTATTTCCTTGAGCTGCAAGCTCTTTAGCCATTTTCAATGAGACTGATGTTTTTCCAACCCCACCTTTACCGCCGGTAATGGAAATCGTTTGCGTTGTTTTTTCAGTAGGTTTTTTAAGGGACGCTATCGAATTAAGGTCTCTTACTTGATTTGAGTTAAAAGAGCGTAACCACTCACTTGTTTTTTCCATCGACTTCCTGTCCTTCTCTCAGCACTCAACATCCTGTCGAGTATTTTCAACATTCAAAACTAATTATAAACGAAACATTCCTGCAAGTAATCTCTCTACAGAAGCAGCTTCAATATCATCAGGAACTATCGCCCCTGTTCCAAAAAATTTCAATGGCAATTCTGAATGTTCTGCATGAACATTTAGTAAAGATCCAAAGCTTAAACACTGATCCATATATGAAACAATCACTCCATCTGAAAATGGCTTATACTTAGAAAGAATTTTTCTATTGTACAGCTCTGAATGAATTCCTGAAATAATTGTTAATATTTCCATGTGATCAAATGACCTCTTAAGCGTCTCAATAAATTTCTTTGACTCATTTGTTTCTTTAAAATTTAGTTTTAAATCTAAAATAAGAGATTGATTATCGTGAATGGCCTTGCGGGCTTCACTCATTAAGTGAGCTAATGTATTTACGGTCGTGATATTTAATTTAAATATTCTCGCTGTAAAATCTGCATCATGCGTATCCAGTTCATTTTCTCTAAACCTAATAATACGCACATTTTCTTGTAAGGCCGCTAGCTTCATGGCCATACTCGTTTGACCGCATGAATTCTCTGAAATGAGTGTCGTTACAACTGGCTGGGTAGTAGAGTCAACTCTTGAAAAAAGAGGTAATTCAACTCGAATCAGCTCACTTATTTCTCGTAAAGCAAAATCATTAGTCAGTTCATGGCTTTCAAGCTCGTCTTTTAACAACTCAAAACTCGCTTTTTTTAGTATTTTTTGAGTTATGCTCTCGCTTAAATCAAGTGACCTCAAACTCATTCGTAAAGATCTAATCCCTAAAGGTATTTTTTGCTCATACTCTACTCGGGTCTCTGATATTTTTTCAGTTAACTCAAATAATTTTTTCTCTAATAAATCAATTTGATGCTTTTGAGTTTTTATTTCTTGTCTTAATTCGGAGGATATCTCTTCATTATACTCTTGATTTGCTTGTATCGTGTGCTGGGTATCAAGTCTTTGCACTTCTCGTTCAGTACGATCATGTGACAGCTCATGACTTTCTAACTCATGCGCTTCATCTGCTATAAACCCTTGAAAATCACTCTCTGACTTTGGAGCTTCTTCTTCCATCGTCAAAAAATCATCCAAAGAATTTTTAATTTTATGAGAAGCCGTTGAGACTGATTGAACAACTTTATTTAAACCTATAGAGCCATAACTCGTACCATGGCTCTCTTTAAGTTTTGATCGATTTTGATCGTAGTCATCAATCATATTATTAATACGACTTGCAGGGGCTTGATAAAATTGTTCTTTTTGCCCATCTGTAAGAACATGGTCAACTCTTGCTTTCTTTTCATAGCTTTGTTCTGAAATTGCTGCTGTTATTTCAATTCGTCGTTTTTTAAATGCACCCTTAAGGCCCTTGTTTGTTACTGTCTTTAAAATAATCGCATCTGGACCCAGCTCAGCTTTAACTGATTTTAAAGTCTCATCAAGCGAATCACCTTCAAATTTCTTAACATACATTTTCTATACCCTCACAGTCCCTAATGATCTGATATTAACTTCAGGACTTAATTCGTTATGACTAACGACAATTAAGTTTGGAATAAATTTTTCAGTCAATTTTTTAAAATGCCTTCTCACCACTGGTGAACAAAGGACAATCATTTTTTCACCCATATTAGTGGCTTCTTCAATTCTTTCATTTAAGCTAGCTAAGATAGTTTGAGTCAATTTAGGATCTAATGACAACTCTTGTCCTTTCTCAGTTTGAATTAAGTTTTGAGCTAAAGATTCTTCAATTCCTCTGTCTAACGTAAACAATGGAATATCACCTTGATCACTTTTAACTTTTTCAGTTATTGTTCTATACAAAGACTCCCTGGCCATTTCAGTCAAGGTGTCTGCATCCTTAATTATTGTACCATGCTCAGCAAGGGATTCAAGAATTGTTCTTAAATCTCTAACAGGAACACTTTCCCTAAGTAAATTTTGCAGAACTTTTAACACCGTGCCAAGGGATAAAGTATCAGGGACCAAATCATCAACGATTTTAGGATAGTCCTGTTTAAAATTATCAAGTACTCCAACTAACTCTTGTCTTCCAAACAACTCATGCAGGTTGTTTTTAAGAAGTTCTGTTATATGTGTAGCAATGACAGTTGATAGATCGACTACAGTATAGCCGTTATATTGAGCATCATCTTTAAGTTCCTCATTAATCCATACAGCATCAAGACCAAAAACAGGCTCCTTGGCTTCGATCCCATCAATCGTCTCAATGACAGTTCCCGGGTCCATAGCAAGAAAATGGTCTGGCATTAAGTCTGCCGAAGCAACTTCAATACCTTTTATTTTTAAAGAATATCCACCTGGTTTAAGCTCTAGGTTATCTCTTATCCTAACCGAAGGTATAATAACTCCCCAGTCCGTTACAAACTGCTTTCTGATATGACTAATTCTTTCTAGCAAATCACCATTTTGATCTGAATCAACAATATTTACTAAACCATAACCAACTTCTAACTCTACCATCTCAAGACTCAGAAGTTCCTCAAGATTATCTGTCGTTGCTTTTTTCTCTTCAACTGCATTCTTTTTCTCTAAAGCGATTTTATCTTGTGCTTTTCGATCTATCCTAAAAGCAACAAAACCAAGCATAAACGAAACTGCCGCAAAGGGAAAAACAGGGAACCCAGGTATCAAGGCAAAAAGAAAAAGGATAACAGAAGTAATATAAATAGCTTTAGGATTATAACTAAATTGTTCACCTAATTGAGTACTTAGACCTGTATCATTAGTATTTCTGGTAGCAATAATACCTGCGGCAGTAGAGATAACAATAGCTGGAATTTGAGCAATCAATCCATCACCAACAGTTAAGAGAGTAAAAATCTTTGTTGCATCACCAAAGTCCATTCCGTTTTGAGCAACTCCAACAATGATTCCCCCAATGATATTAATGGCCGTAATTAAAATACCCGCAATGGCATCTCCCCGAACAAATTTACTCGCACCATCCATAGACCCATAAAAATCTGCTTCCTGTGAAACTTCTGCTCGCCTTGTTTTTGCTTGTGTTTCATTTATTAAGCCTGCATTTAAATCAGCATCAATGGCCATTTGCTTTCCTGGCATTGCGTCCAAGGTAAATCTTGCAGCGACCTCAGCAACTCGTCCTGCACCTTTTGTAATAACGATAAAATTGATAATAACAAAAATGATAAACATAATAATACCGACGGCGAAATTCCCCGCAACAATATAATCTCCAAAGGCCCTAATAATTTCTCCGGCCGCACTTGCATTACCTCCGCCTGAGCCACCTCCTCTTAAGAGTATGTTTTTTGTGGAAGCAACGTTTAATGACAAACGAAAAAGTGTAATGACGAGTAAAACTGCTGGAAAAGTTGAGAAGTCCAAAGGCTTTTTAATATAAACACTTAAAAGTAAAATAACTATTGAGGAGGCGAGACTTAAAGCAATAAATAAATCCATGGCCCACGGAGCGATTGGAACAATCATAACCCCAAGGATAACCACCAGGCCAACGGCAACGGCGATATCTGCATTTTTACTTACATCAAAAAATTTACTAAACA
>JABJPQ010000260.1 GCA_018663815.1 Halobacteriovoraceae bacterium
GCTTTAGTACTAAGAGTGCACGGATTTTCTTTATCAATGGCATCAACAACCAAGTGTGCCATCATAATAAATTCACTTCTAGACTTTGATGCTTTATTGAAGGGAACTAACTCTTCAGCTTTCAACTCATCCATGGTTTTCTTTACAAAAGGTAAGTCAAAGTGTGAATCTTTCGTTGTATTACCATGGCCAGGAAAGTGCTTTGCACACGATAAAACATTACCAGTATGTAAGCCTCGTATCGCTGCACTAACATGCTTTTCAACACCTTTAACTGTTCGAGAAAATGCTCTATCCCCAATGACTTTGTTATTTACATTGGACCATACATCACAGCAAGGTGAAAAATTCAAATTAACGCCACATGAGCTAAGCTCCTCTGCCAAAACCCTGTGTACTTCAAATGTTAATTTAGGTGATTCTTTTTTTCCTACCTCATACATAGATGGAAATTGCGTAAAATGAGTTTTAAACCTCTTAACTCGCCCACCTTCTTGATCAACTGAAATAAATAATGGGTATTCATCACGCAAAGTTTGTATTTCATTTATAAGTTCTGCTAGCTGAGCTGGGTCTGAATAATTGTGACTAAAAAGAATAACTCCACCAATATTGCTTTCTTGTAAAAATTTTTTTTCATCCTCAGTTAAGGCAAGCCCACTAATTCCAGTGATAAATAACTGACCAACTTCAAATAAATCCACATTAACTCCTTAACTTGAACGTTTTAAACTTATCCCCTGTGATATCCAATAAAAACCTTTAAACATTAATTTCTTATCAAAGTGATAAAAAATAATTTGGTTTCCAATATCAAGGCTATATTTAAGCTCATCTTTACTATGTTTACTGATTTCTAATGTTGCAGATGTAATAGGATTAGTTCCCATTCCTTCGTACAATTCACTATGATAAGGAAAATTATCCCACACAACAAATAGCTGCACTTTTTTCTGTGCTGATAAATATAATAAATTTTGCTCTTTTAAACATTCTGGAAGCTGTGAAAAAAAACAAAAAAACCGCCCTTTAGGAATACTAAACGATTGCTCAAAATTTCCCTTTTTTTCAGGGTTTTTTGTTAGGACATCTACTTGCTTTGATTTTCTATTTAACTTCACTTGGGAAAAATGTTCTTTTTTACTAAACCAGACTTTAAACTGAGAAACATTGGGTAGCAACACCCTTATCTTTCGGTTTTTCGGCGTTCTAACTGTACCAAGAATTGAGACTGCAACAGTGCTTTCGACTTCGCTATTTGATTGGTTAGAAAAAATTTTTGTTCTGGTAATTATTTTTTTATTAGAATATTTAACTTCACGTTTAAGCAAATAAGAACCTGTTTGATCTGTATAGTTATAAACAACTGTTTGATTTTCTCTCGCAGGAGTAAGATTTTGCCCCTTATTTAAACTACACCCATATAAAAAAACAAAAAAGAGAAGGTTTCTCACTTTAAAAAATCTTCAAATTCAGACTCTAAGCTTCGTAGTGTCTTATTTATAATATTTGCTAACTCTTCATCAAGATTAGTATCCACACCTAAGAATTGAATTCCACCTTTGAACATTTTTGTTTTCTTATCCGGTGCCAAAAAATCAAGTTTATAAACAAATTTACCATCAGGAATTTTAATCCTCGTACCATTAAAATCGAGTATCATTTCATCCAAGTCCTGATCATCATTTTCCAGAACTTTATTTTCTATTTCACTTAGCTGAACCGCTAAGCCTGTCACTGAGGCATCAATAACCCTCAACTTAACATACCCATCTAGCTTCGTTGCACTTTCTTCTTTATCGTCTTCTAAAATTTTCAAAAAATGCGTAAACAAACCTGTTTCAGTTGTTCCTGTTTTTAAGTTTACTAGATTTGAGTCCGATTCTTCTTGTGAGCTTTGGACATAAAGATAAACATCTTGATGTGGGTAAGTTAACAGTCTGAAATTTGCTCTTCGCTCACCTTTGAATAGGTCACTTGAGAAATCAATAAAGAACACTTTTTTAGAGACAGAAGAGATCTTTGCTGCACCAAAAAAATGCAACCCCGACAACTCAAAGCTCAACAAGATCTCTTTATCAATGAGATCATCCGATAATTTTCCATATAACTCAATACTAGAATTTGATTTTATAAATTTTTTGGCAGAAACAGAGCGCTTGTCTTTACTTCC
>JABJPQ010000108.1 GCA_018663815.1 Halobacteriovoraceae bacterium
CAAAGACTTTAATCGAATTGCTGATAACACCATCTTGATTTTTTAATTTTATATATTGGCCATCACGTAGTCCCCATGTCTTAGCCACATCATTATGCATCCAGACACAATTTTCAGGCATGAGTTGGTTTAACAAAGGGTTGTTTATAGTTTTACCAAAAGTGTGAGCAGGTGATCTTCCATAAAGCAAACGGTAGAAGCCATCTTTAGGTTGCTCCGGCATAGTAAAATAAGGAAGGGGGTCAAAACCAGCATCCTTTAAGCGTGTCGAATACAGCTCTACTTTTTTACTGGGAGTTTTAAAGATTTTTTTCTCACCTGGTTGAAAGTAAACAGGATTAGGATTAGGGACTTCAATTAAACCCACTTTTTCTAATTCTTTAAGTGAGCTTCCAACAGTTTTTAAACGGTAATCGAGATATTCTTTAATATCTTTCCATGGAAAATATTCTTGCAGTCCCATGTGTTCGGAGAGTTTTTTGGAAATCCACCATGCAGGTTTTGAATCCCACTTTGGCTCAAACGCTGGAGCACGCAGAGCGATCTGACATTTTTTTCCGGCCGTAATTCGAAGTTCATCATAGCGTTCAACATAGGTACATTCCGGTAAGATAACATCGGCCCAGCCTGTTATTTCAGCCGGCATCGTATCAATAACAACTAAGAGATCGAGTTTATTAATAGCTTCAATTGTTTTATCTTGTTGTGGAAGAGATTGGATTAAATTTGTTGCATAGACAAACCATGATTTATAATGACCTTGAATTGTCATGTCCCTAATACTTGAAGACGGTGGAGTTGAGGCAAAAGGAAATTCACCTTTGGCTAAATCAAACCAGTCATATTTTGGTTTAGGGTATTTTTTATGCGGAAATTTTCCAACTTTTGCCTTAGAGAAAAAAAACATTCCCCCTTTTTCTCCCCAGTTTCCCAGCAGGGCATTTAAAATGGCAATTGAGCGTATTCTTTGAGTGTCATCACCATACCAAGCAACGTGGCGGGATGGATGCACACAAGTTGCAGGTGCATTTTTGGCCATCTCTCTTGCCGTTTTGCGGATGACATCGGGTTTTATATGAGTGATGGGATATGCCCATTCAGGAGTTTTATTTTTTACATGCTTTTTGAGTTCATCAAAACCAAGACAGCTTTCTTTCACAAACTTTTTATCAAAGATATTTTCTTCAATTAAAACATTTATCCAAGCTAGTACTAATGCTAGATCTGTACCTGGTTTTAATGGCAGCCAGTATTGAGACTTTGAAGCCGCAACAGAAAATCTTGGATCAACAGTAATGATGGTTGCATTATTATCGATGGCCTTGGCAAAGTCTTGAACTTGGGAGTTATGCAAGTTTTCACCAATATGAGATCCCATTAAAACAATACATTTACTGTGAGCCAGGTCAGTTCGCTCGGGGGAGCCTATACTATCACCAAAGGTTAGTTTAAAAGCTTCGGCCCTAGCACCTCTGCATTGGGCATATGAGGGGTGAGTCATCATGGAAGTTCCATAGCCACTTAAAAGTGTTTTGAAAAATCCCCCGCCAATTCCGTGTTTAAAGAGAGCAACCTTTTCGGCTCCGTATTCTTTTTTGATGATAGCTAGTTTTTTGGCTATAAAAGAAAATGCCTCATCCCAAGAAACTTCTTTAAATTTTTGTTCCCCTTTAGCGCCAGTTCTAATCATGGGACGTTTAAGTCTATCTTCATCTATATAGGAGCCTAGTCCAGCACTCCCACGAGTGCATAAGCGGCCATAACAGTGGATATCGTCTTCGTTACCAGTTACTTTCCAGGGTTCACCATTTTTATCCTTTTTTACCCATGCAGCACATTTCCAAAAGCACATTTCACAAAAGGTAGGTGTTACTTCACCTACGTCTGTGTCTTTATTAATGGTTGTAACTTTACCAATAGCAGCACTCGCAAGATCTTTATTTGCATTGGCCATAACAACTGAAGCTGAGCCTGCAGCAGCAGATGATATGACGATAAAGTCACGGCGATTAAGCTTGGTCATAGGTTCTCCTGAAGTGAAAATTAAGCTATCTAACAAAAACACAATACAGTAATACTTTAAAAGTATAAGCGTTTATAATACATAAAATCATGATTTAGATCATGGTTTTTGTCTATGTTTTTGGTGCATTGATTTTAATGATTCATTATAATTATCAAATATTTTACAATCATCATTTACACAGCTGTGGCAAGTAAGACAACGACCTACTTTTAGAATTTTTTTTTGCTCTGCTATGGAAAATGGTCGGGCGTTAGTACGAGTTTCAGACTTTACAGCTCTTGATCCTAAAAAAGGAATCCAACTATCGGCCGGTAAGCCATCTTGCAGTTCATAGAAGGTCGGGGAAAATACCCAGGAAGAAGCATTTTCTCCGTCAAAAGAGATTTTTCCTCGCCCAAATCCTAGGGCATTAGGATTTTGATGACAGGATTTACAGCTCCGGGGTTCTTTCGAAATCGTATGTGGGACAATCGGTGAAAATAGTCTGTGAAAAGTCGTGTCTTTAGTTTTGGTTGGGTCTTTTAATTTCCTTGTGTCAGTAGGAGTTTTGGACAAGGTCATAATCATGCCAGGAACAAATGTCGTTATCACTTCCTTTTTATTTTTAACTATTATCCCAAGCGAAGGAGCATCACTTAAAAAGTCGCCAGAGAACTCGACCCACTTTTTATTTAAATCAAGTTGTGTGTGACAACTTACACATTGAGGGGCCCAGGCAGAATGGCAACTAATACAATTTAGTCGTTGATGTTGTTTTTGGTTTTTTTGGCAATTCTTATTAAGAGGAGATAACTTTATTTCTTTATGAGTTATTTTTTGTTGAAATATAAAATCATTTTGAGAATTTTTATAAATGTTTATGAGGGGTTTGTTTTTCTTACTTGAGAGGGCATGCTTTCTTTTTTGTTTCTCTTTGATGCCGCGTAATCGTAATATTCTTTTTGATTGAGCATCAAGCATTTTATAGCTTACTGTTTTGGGAGCTTGGGAGAAGTGACAATCCTTACAACTAATTTCAACTTGATCTTCTTGATGGAAGTATTTATTTCCATCACCCATGACCCCTCTGGCCGTATGACAGTCAATACATTGAAAGCCTAATTGATGATGGACGTCTGCTTGTTTTTTTTCAAACACACGGCCATCTGCGAGTGTTCTATATTGGGTATTTTCTTCCTTTTTTTCTTGATTAAATTCATGCCAGCCTTCATAGCTCGTGCTTATTCTTGAAGAACGAGAGTGACAACCAAAGCAATTATGGTTTTTAACTTGAATGGTTAAGCGAGCGTGGTTAGATTCGCTAAATGAGTTTTCATCGAGGTGACAAGCTAAGCAGCCTCCTCCTCGTGACCCTTCATTAATGGGTCCAAATGATTCTTTAGGTGTTCCAAGGTGACAACTCTTGCAAAGTTGTTTGAGATGATTATCAGCATGTGAGTTGCTTAAGCTTTCTAATGAAACTAGGCTATCTAACGTTTTACTTTCTCCAAATACAAAACGATTGACACTTACCATTCCATGACCGGTATTCATCAATGAATTAAGTACATGTGCCGTAGTTTCTTGGTGGCACTTTCCACAGGTCTTTTTAGCATCTCGTGTGTTTCCAGGTAGCTTAATAAGATCTTTATGAGCCTGCTCTTTATTAACGAGCTCTGAGGGTTGTCCAAGATGGCAATCGGTGCAGTTAATTAATTTAAGGTGATTAAAGTGTGATGTCTTTTGATCTTGCCGATTATCTTTTTGCTGGTGACAAGAGAGGCATCCATTGGTTACCTTGCTGATTGCTATTTTTTTGGTGGCAGTAGGTTGTTTCGAAATTATAAACTTAGCCAGTAAGATTATTGAAAAAAATATTCCGAGTGTGATTAATATTTTTT
Source organism: Halobacteriovoraceae bacterium (assembly GCA_018663815.1). Taxonomy (GTDB): domain Bacteria; phylum Bdellovibrionota; class Bacteriovoracia; order Bacteriovoracales; family Bacteriovoracaceae. The sequence continues at coordinate 3,907 of JABJPQ010000108.1, forward strand.
TACTCGTCTGTTTCATTTTAATCTAGAGAGGTTTGATTAAAGGTCTGATAAATCTAAGCCAGTATCGCTTACTGAGTCTTCTGCCCATTATATCAATATCATCATTTTGATACATATCGAGGTCGAGGCTCTTACTAAGTGGGAAATAATTATATTTTTTAGTGAAAGTGATGTCATATGTATTATCAATATTTCTTTGGCTTAGTTTGTTGATCCATTTTGTTAGCTTCACTGCTTGAGAAAATAGCGATGGATCAAGAATATAAGGGACGATTTTATGGTTCACTTTTACTAATACAATTGGTGCGACATGAAAGCTCCAGGACCAATTGTAATCATCAATTTGAATTTTATCACTTTCAACAAAAGCTTTTCCAGAGTTAATACACATCTTATCCATGATAATGGCCATTGCATGTGCTCTTGATTCACAGCTATTTCCAAATTCAGAGAAAACAATGTCGTCATCATGATTAAAAAGGATTTTAAAAACAGTTTGCACTTCATTTTCTGACAAAACGGATAAGTGTACTTGGTTCTTGGTAGTGTACTTAATCAGTTCTTCAGGTCGTGGTGTGAAGGGGGTAATACTTTTTTGAATAAATCTTTGAGAAGATTGACGACAGTTTTTCTCCCAAATGTTTTGGGTTACAGACAATGTTTCTTCTTTCCAAAAATCAAATATCCCTCGACCCAGTCCATAACGAGCTAGATCAATTTTGTTTTTCTGAACGAGGTGTTCTAGCTGTGTAATTTCATTCGAGACATTTTGATTTTGAAAATTGAGCCTAACCCACCTAAGCAATTCATTAAACTCACCTGGCCTGGAGTTACTTGCAAGTGTGGTTAGAGAAAACTGGAAAAAGAGAGCAAGCAAGAGAATTTTTTTCATTTAGTAGTCCATATAACAACATTTGCTGCAATGTTGCATACGAAAGACTGATTGCCACTAAGGTTGAAAAAATTACTTAGCTAAGAAGGTAAAATAATTCACAAATTATTGATACTCTTTAAGTGGCTTGGGAATCCCCAACCATCTGTGCCTTTAGTCACTTTTTCTCCCGTAATATACTCATAGATCGTTGGAGCAATAGACCCATTAACACCGGAGCCAAGCCTGATTTCTTTAGAGGTCGATCCCCCCCAAAAACCGACAAAAGCATCCTTTTCAAAAAAGCTTTCGCCTGCGTGTCTTCCAGGGACAATAGTATTAAATCCAATTCCATCGCTTGGAAATAAGTTTACCGTTCCAGCCAGATCAGATTCATAGAGAAAGGCAAGTTGGTGAACACTATCAGGTTTTACTGAGGCTTGAGTAAATCGTCTCCACTCTTCACTCGTACACCAAGTTGTAATATCTTTTTCTTCAGCATTTTCAATACATTTTTCACGAAGATTTCTGCGCTCAATGAGAATATGATCAGAGTAATCATTTACGTAGGGGTTTAACTCGCTAATTTTTAGCAGACTATGATCTTTTAAACGATGATGAACACCTTTATAAAAGAGTTTGTTATTATTTTTTAGGATGACTTCATCATATCTTTTACCACTAATTGAACCAATTATTCGAGTAGCACTTGTTCCCAATACATTCGAAGTATCTCTTACAACCAGGTACTCTAAAGAGTCCTTAAGTCTTGTGACGATTTCAGATATCATGTCAATTGGGTCACCACCACTCAGTGGAGTCCAGCTTAGTAGATCATTGTAGTTGGGCTGAGTTTTCCATTCGGCTCCTTGGCCATTAAAAAAGTCCAGCATATAATTACCACCTGCTGTTGAGGCGACAATGACATCGATGTTCTTACTTGTAGGAGGGTCGAGGGGGTTGGTGAGTTTAGGAGGCTCACCCTCATCTGAAGATATTTTTTTAATGATAATTTTACGACCCGTTTCTTTTTGAAAATCCCCTAACACAACACTTTCAGGATTTAAATAATAGTAAATTGGGGACAATCCATGATCTCCGGCCATTGCAAATAAAGTTCGGTCGTAAACACCTGCGCTTTGGTATGTTTTTGCAAATTGATTTAGCCAATAATCGAGCCTGTTAAGTTCACCTGTAGGGGATAGAATTTCATCACTAAAAGGACCTTTAAAATGAGCAAAATGATCTGGCCATGGAACATAAACCAAAAGATATGCTGGTAAGGTTTGTTCCTCTAGAGTTGCGATCTCTCCAATCAGTTGTTTAACAATTTTTTTTTGTGTCCAAGCAAGCTTTCTTCTGATCGTCAACATATCTTTTAAGTTGTAGAGCTTTTTAATTAATTGGGCGCGAAGCTCTCTGATTTTAATTTCATTTTTTGCTCGAACCTTTAATTCTTGAATACAAAGAGCTTCTCCAATATCACGAACCGATTCTCCTAAGCCAAGATTAACTAGTGGCTCTAATGTAAAGTGTGATGACCAGTCATATTGAGCGTTGCAGTTCATTGTTTTGTAGCTCTGAAGCCTGTCAAACATTGTTTTCATGCCTTGCTTTTCAGTAAGTTCATCTAAGAGTAGAGCATCGTTACCAAAGAAATAATAAGCACGATCATCTTTTCGATCAACGAAGTGGAAGTTAGGAATTCCTGTACCTCCCTGGCCACCAACATCGGCACCTGTTTTAGCTATCGGTAGATTTCTAACGGAAATTGTTGGAGTCGTCGCTATCCCATTTTTAAAGATGGTGTTTTTATTTTTTGAGTAAAGGTTTTTAAAGAAGGGAAGATATCTTTCATCTGTCTTATAGTGGTTGCTAGCAAGCTTACTTAAGTATTTTCTTTGAACAACATGCTCGGGGACCTTTACGGATAATCCTTTTGGTTTATATTTTTCTGTATTTTGGCTGTCTCTTAGAAGTCGTTTTAGATAACCTTTTTTTTGTAAAGCCAGAGCTTCAACTAGGTTTCCTTGTAATCCATCCACAACAACTTGAACACCAAATTTACGATGCTCGTTGGCATGTTTTAAATAGGAAATAAGGGGACCATCTTTTTCTACTTTAAACTCAGCATTAATGTTTTTTCTCATCCAAACAGCTAAGGACTTTATTCTAGATTTACCCTTGGTATGAATACGAAGATTTTTTAAAACAGACATACGTACAAAATCGATAAGGGTAATCGTTGCGGCCGTAGCCTTATTATTTTTACGTGTTAAGTTCTCCGTTTTGCCATCTATGATAATTTCCTTAACCATTTCTTTCATATCACCAGCTTCCATTCCAGTGACAAAATCTTTAAGGAGATCAATAATAATGGGGAGCGTTTTATTAATAATTTTTTGATCTTTTTTTGAATTAGTGAGTCTAATGTATTTATTGGGCAGTTCATTTGAAATATAACTATCTTCTTCTGAGAAGATAACATCGTAGGCAGTAATTAATTTTGCGATAAGATCTTTGCTGATCCCACTTGATTCCTCATCCTTTTTTTCTTCTTCAACTTTATGCCAAGTAAATAACGAGTGAACTAAGCCGGGGAGTTCCTTTTCGGTGTATTGAGATTTAATATGTTTTTCAAAATTTTTAGCATTGTCTCCTAAAGTATAACGATCTTTTAATCCAAGCAGGAAGTAAGTCAATCTGCTGGCATAGTTATAATTAGTAATCTTGTCCATGATCCGCTTCTTTACTGCAGGGTCCAGTGGGATTTCTTTACTAATGTATACATCGAGGGCGATACCTCCAATGGTAAAAATTGCAACATCACGTGGAATTTTTAAAGCTTCATCTCCCACAGAAAAGATTGTATTCATAAGGGCATTTGCACCCTCTGTAAAAAATCCAACAATGGGGACTTCATTAATATTAGCAGGAACTCGGTTATCTTTGGGGGGAGACTTAATTGCTATAATCCCAACCAGTAAAAAAATAAAAATAAATGAGTAATGCCAACGTTTCATATTTGCTCCAATAAGTTTTAAACCCATCTAAGCTTATCAAAGTTGTGAAGTAGTTTATACCGAGCAAATCTATGCTGCATAAACTTGAGTAAAGTGATTTAGAATAACTAAGAGCTCCTGAAAGAAGCTCTTAGCATATATTTTAAGCTACTTTTTGATATTTTGCAGCTGGAACGCCACATACAGGACAGTTTGCTGGTGGGTTTTTAAATTCAAGGTGTCCACATATTGGACAAAGCCATACTTCGTCCTGAAGATCTACACCACTCTTAGCCGCTTCGAGGGCAATCTTATATAAGTCAGCATGATTTCTTTCTACGTCCATGGCCCACTTAAACATTTTTTTAGCTTTGTGCCCTTCTTTTTCAGCTTGCTCGTACATAGGAGGATACATTTCTTCGTGCTCATATGTTTCTCCAATGACAGCGGCCTCAAGGTTTTCAAGGGTCGATTTTACTCCATCCATTGCATTGAGATGTCCATGGGCGTGAATTGTTTCAGCTTCAGCAGCAGCTTTAAACAAACTAGCGATGTTTTTAAATC
>JABJPQ010000264.1 GCA_018663815.1 Halobacteriovoraceae bacterium
CTTGCGGAGAAAAGAATTTCAAAAGAATAAACAAAATTTCATTCGTAAATAAAACTCGGATTATTTTTGCGGACTTCAACTTTTTGATAGAAAGTGAGCTAAATGACTTATCAAAGACACCAACAAAAATTGTATTATTTATCATTCTACAATGGTGTCAAATAAGGAGATGATATGACCTCTATATCAAGAAAATGACTCAAAAACTTTAGTGGGTCTAGTGTCCCATTTTATTTTGGAATTTTGAATTTTAGCACTTTTGAAACCCGAGACAAACCTCGTTATTGTAGAGGTGTTTAAAGAGAGTTAAGAAAATGTCAGTATCCCCAAAGAAGAAGGTGAAGAAGTCTTCGCGGCAAAGCAAGGTGCAGAAATACTCTTCAAAATTTTGTGCAGTTGTTATCGAGGATGTTATTCAGTCTCAAATGATAAATGTTACAAAGAATGCTGTTACAACCGAAAAGTGGTTGAGTAAGATGAAGACATCATTATTAAGAAAAGTTTCTGCATGTAGTAAGGTTGCTTTTTTACCAGAATCACAACAACCAGAAACATTAAAAGAATTAATTGAACAAGAACAAGATAAAATTAGTATACAAACAGCAAATATTAAAGAAGCTGCTGCAATAGCCATGAAAAAAAGCAAATTAAATCAAGTCCAAATTGTTGATAAAGATTCACATTTACAAACAAGTAAACATAACAGATTTGATAAACAAGTAAATCAAATAGGTAAACAATTAGCTAGTGTTGCACATCAGTTACAATCATTAAGCAAATCAACAGATGATCGTATTAATACATTACAAGGTACATTAAAAGAAGCAGGAAATTGGACAAAACCAAAAAATAACAGTCCAAAAAAAAATAAAGGTGGACAAAACTCTCCATCATCTTCTCAAGTTTCCAGTAAAAGAGGTGCATTACAAACTATTCATGACAAATTACAAGATGTGTAATTCACTTGTAGTTGGAACTTTTTAGTTTCTATTACAATTATATAAAGAAAGGAAAATGTATTTTGTTTCCCTGCCATATATTAAAAAACTTGGCTTTTTAAACTATATGTGCTTGATTCAGATGAAGATGAAGAATTGAAAGCTGCTATGAAAGCTAGTTTGCATAGCAATAGAGCATTACAAGCAAAAGCACAAGCACAAGCTTCAGATGAAGTAGCCAAATTGGGTGATATCGAAGACGATGCTGACCCTTATAGTATAGAAGCTGAAGATGAAGGTGTAGTTAATCTATAAAAAATGTTGTAAAGGGGAGTTACATTGAAAAGAAACAAGAGAAACGAGGTCAAGACGAGACAAGACAAGGAAAGAAGGTTAGAAGGAGAAAAAAAAACTTTGTATATAAAAAAATCTGAGACAATGAACTTAAAACAAATCTTGAACCTTCAGTTTTTAATTTTCTTCGTACTCTTAAAACTTATGAATTACCTTTGACTAAAAACACAAAACATAATTTTTGACAACAAAACGTATTTATGATATCTTTTGTGTGTTGTTTTTAAATACAAATTTGTTCACTGTAAGTGAAATCTCGAGAAATCGTTCTCCAGTGGAGTGGAGTTCCCTTCCCTTTAGCCCTTTAGTCCACTGTTCAAGGTCATACACACAAAGCAGAGTTTTCTGCAAACAATGGTGCATATCATTTGGTCGTCAATTTCAATTCTCTAACGAAGAAATTGAATTGGATCAACGGTTTCCTTAGATTTCCAAAGTATAGGATATAGGGCCCTATTCCAAGTTTTATAAGATATGCAGCAAGGTCCACGTCCACGATACAATACGGCATTCACACTGTTTTACATCAACATTGGGGTCAACGGCCTTGCAACATTGCTTACGATCGCTTTGATTATCTATATGAAGAAAAAGGATGCATTGAAATTAAACTTATATACAAGATTTGTACTGCAGATGACTATTTATCAGTTGTTATTCGAATTAGGCGCTGCTATGTTCACAGATGTTGGAAACCCTTTCAATAATGGTCCAAACGGTACTGCAACAGCTGCTGCAGTATCTGCTTTAGTCTTAGGTGGTTGTGGTGCTTCAATGTGGTCACTTCTGCTACTAGTGGCTGCTATGTGCACTGTTCAATTCGGTAGAGGACCCAGATTAAAAGAAGAAATTACAACGAGTGTTCTTGTAAATGTATGTTTGGTTGGTTTCACAATTCCGTTCACACTTGCTGGACTTGTTGCTTATGATCATAGAGCAGAATTTGGAGAAATGATGAAATTGTATTCTCATGTTAGAAATGCCACGATAATTATCAGTTTACTAGTTTTGTTGCGAATATATTACATTTTAAGGCAAACATCCAACCAGGATGGTCACAAAAGTAACAACCACCCATTATATCACTTACTCCAACGCCTGGTCTGGTATCCAGTTATTCAAGGCATCACTAGATTTTGTGGTAGCTTTTATACTTTGGTATATGGTCAAATAGCAAATAGTTATCCAGAAAATGCTGGTACATTTCAAACCATATGCTTATATATTGTAGTGGTAGGTATGCCATTGGCTGGTATTGGATCTTTTCTTGTGTTCGTAAGTCAGCAATATGGTGCTCGTGACTCTTTGATTACTATGTTAGGTTTGCAAAATATCATAAAGTTATACATTATATAATATTTTGCAAGTTTTGTTTTGTTTTGCTATAAAATCTTGATCTATCTATGGATCTTGAAATAATACCAAGACTTATTTTCTCATGGGACGA
>JABJPQ010000184.1 GCA_018663815.1 Halobacteriovoraceae bacterium
AAAGATGTTTTTTTTTGCTTGTTGGATTGAAGTCTTATCAGGTCTTTTTTTTGCTTGATATCTAATAAAGTCACTTATGTTTTTATATTTATGATTCATTTTTAATCCTTTAAAAATTTTTCAATGAGAAAGAGTGTATCTTCTTTTTCATCTTCTAAAATATAATGACCAGCTCCTTCGTAATACTTATATTGTGCTTCAGGGTAGATCTCTTGCCATTTTTTAAAAAAATGATCATTAAAACAAAAGTCTTTACCACCCCATAAGATGAGTTTTTTTCCACTAAGATCAGTTAACTTACTTTCAATTTGTTTAAGCAGATCATAGGATCCATGATTTTTATCCAGAGGAATGTCTTGCACAAACTCACTTATGGCCTGACGTAACTTAGGTTTAGAGTAAGGAGCAAGATATGCTTTTTTGACCACTTTTGATAATTTTTTTTCTGTACTCAAAAAAGTTGCAGGATAACAAAAAGCATTTAAATACTTAACGATAAAGGGTCCAAAAAATTTGTTTTTACACAAACTAATTGAAAAGGGAATTTCTTGAGATAAAAAGGCGGCCGTATTTAAAATAATCATCTTATCAATGTTTTGGGTATGTTCTACAGCGTGTCCAAAACCTATGGCCCCTCCCCAGTCGTGAACAACCATAGAATACTTGCTTAGCTTTAAGGAAAAGAGCAAGCCTGTGAGATCATTAATTCTTTGCTCAAGTGTATAATTATAATCAATTGGTTTATCCGATAAGCCACAACCAATATGATCAATCGCAATGACTCGAAAGGACTTAGAAAGGTGTTTAATTAAATTTCGATAGTAAAACGACCATGTGGGATTACCATGAACCATGACAACCACATCTCCTTGCCCCTCATCAACATAATGCATTTTAGTGTTATTTAGTTCGTAAAAATTATGCCCAAATGGGTATTCAACTTTTGAGACATCCATTAATTCCATAACAACTCCATCATTATAGTGTGTAAGCCACTTCCAATCCCCAAGAGCGCTATTTGATCATTTTTTGCAAACTTGTTTTCAGAACTTGCAATTGCCAAAGTTAATGGCAAAGCAGCAGAGCCAGTATTACCATATTTTTTAAAGGTAGAGTGATCTTTGCTGATATCTAGCTCCAGTGACTTGTAGAGGAATTCTTGATGATGAATCCCCACTTGGTGACAAATATAATGATCATACTGACATTGGCTTAAAAGCTTTAGATCCTGCCAATTCTTTTTAGCGAGGGTGACGCCTTTTTGCATTAATAGCTCTGAGTTTGTCTCCATGACTAAAGACTCTGTTGAACCATCTCCCTGACATAATGTATATGATTCAGTGTCTGAGAGACTTTTTATATGCCCAAATATGGGTTTATTTAAATCTGCGGCTCCTAATACAAGAGCGACTCCTGCTGAGCCAATCGTAAAATTGGCAAAGTATTTTTTTATTGATTTGCGAGTGATTGAACCATCCAATTTAATTGTTTTTAAAGTTTGCTCTAAAAGAGGCCATGAATTTTCCCCCGTAACAATCATGGCCGTTTTTATGGCCTTTGAATTAATCATGCTTGCCGCAACTGTTATAGCGGAGACGACTCCAAGACAAGCATTAGAGAGATCAAAGGACTGGCAATCGGCTCGTAGCCCCAGCCCGTGATGAACAACACTGGCCGTTGAAGGCTCTAAAAAATCCCTACAAACAGAAGCGTGAATTAATAAATCAATTTCACTAGGTTTCACTTCATTATTATCAAAAAGTTTTTTCGCAGCGTGGATTGATATATCGGAAGGTTTTTTCTGTTTATAAATACCACGAGTTTTAATGCCGGTTTGCATTTCAATACGTCCATAAGGAAGTTTCAACCTATCATAAATTTCAGCTAGATCTTTTTCTATAAAATCTGAACTTATGAACTCGTCCGGTTCTACATAATCAATGGCCATAAGTGATACATTTAGTTTATTCATTACGACTCCATTAAACCATAAAGATTAGACATAGAGATACCACTTAGCATACTACCAACAATTCCTAAGAAGCCTTGGTCTGTTCCTATAATATAAAGCCCAGGTATGGAAGTTTGTCCATCTCTCGTTTTTTTAGTTGCACCATAAACTGTTCCTGAGAAATGACCTGTATACCTTTCAATCGTGGTAGGTGAGAAAACATCCTTAAAAATACAGTCAACTTTTTGACCTAATATCTTTTGGGTCAATTTATTCGCTTGATGATAAACATTTTCTTTCTGTGCCAGATATTCAGCTTTAGAAAGCTTTTTCCAAAGATCATAATTGGCCATATAGGTTATCCGAGCAGTACCGTTTCCGTCCTTATTTTCAAGTTCATAATTATCCGGTAAACAAAAAACTGCTGAACTTGTATCGATAAGAGTATCCGGTTTTCTATAAAGATATTTATCAGATTCATTGTAAAAGACAATTGTAGCTTTATAATTTTGTATTGCTTGTTTATTTTGAGTAACAATTATTGACTCTGTAAACGACATTTTACCGATATCACTTTTAAGACTTTCAGCTTCGTTGAGTAAAGAAAAAGTCTCTGGTAATCCGGCCGAAGAAAAAATTTTTTGGCTTTCCAAAAACTCTCCATCTGCAAGGTAAACTCCCTTCACATGAGTATCTGCTTTAATTTGGGAAACGGGAGCTTTAAAACGTAACTCTCCTCCCACAGACTGGTACTTATCAATAAGTAGCTCTATAATTGTTCGTACCCCACCCACAGGCCTAGAGAATCCTTCGAGATAAATCGATTTAAACATAATAACAAATTGAGAGAAATCCATATCTTCTTCCCAAGCAGATCCATAAATCAACAAAGGAGCAATGATCATTTCTTTTAATAGGTCATCGCTCAAATAAGTTTCCAAAACGGAACGTGTCGAAATATACGTAGCTTTAAGATCAGTTTCATTATACTCAACTAAGTAATTTACAAGCTTATCAAACTGATCAACTTGCTGCGGAAAAACAGTCGCAATCTCAGAGCGCATAAGTTCAAAATCATTACTAAATTTTAAAGCGGCACTTTTAAATTTAATCAGCGAAAATGTTTGTTCTTTTAATTTGAAGTCATCATAAGGAATTCGTAACTGCTTTAATAGCTTGGTAAAAGGACGTCGTCGCTCCCCTTTATTTGCAAAGTTTGTTAGAGCATGGAGACCAACATCAAAATTTATTATTTCTTTGCTTGCTTTAATTCTACGAGCATAATAGGAATTTAGTCCACCTGCGATGGAGTGTTTTTCTAATATGACAACTTTTTTATCATACATGGCCAAACGAATACCGGCCGCGAGACCAGACATTCCAGCTCCGATAATTATAGCATCATATTTATTGGTCATTTTCTCTTATGCAAACTTCGGAGTTAAATACTCAACACAGCTATTGAGAGTTGCAAGTTGGCCATAATCCTCAGATGGAACTTCAACTTTATGTCTCTTTCTTAATTCCATTACGATATCTAAAAAATCCATTGAGTCCAGATCAAGTTGATCTCTAAGGCTTTCACTAGCTTTCAGCCCGTCTAATTCCTCATCAGGTGCAACATCCGCAATAATATCTAACACATATTTTTTTACTTCTTCTGAACTCATTTCTACCTCTGATTATCAATTTTTTATATTATACTTTTTTTATTATTACCGTTGAGTTTATGCCCAACATTCCAAATGAATTGTTTAAAATAATATCTACTGTGTTTGTTTCAATAGGTTGGTTAAGTACAAGGTTTTTCACATCACATTCAGGATCTATTTGTTCAACATTTATACCTGCATGGATCATTCCATCTTCAAAGCTTGGAAGATTACCAGCAAGCTCTAACGCACCAGCTGCTCCCATCGAGTGCCCGATATGCCCTTTAGTAAAGTTTATATAAGTTTTATCAGACGCCTCAAAAACAGCTTTAGCTGCACTCACCTCATTTATATCCCCCATAACAGTACCAGTGGCATGGAGATTAACGATATCAATATCTTCAGCATTAAGACTGGCCCTGACCAAAGCTTTTTGCATGCACTCAATTTGTCTTTGAGTATTTGGAAGAACAAAGTCACTGGCATCAGAGTTATAGGCATAGCCAACGACTTCACCATATATTTTTGCATTTCTATTCTCAGCACTTTCAAGTGTTTCAACCATGTACACACAGCCACCTTCTGAGATAGTTATTCCATTTCTTGTTTTACATAAAGGCCGGGAAGATTTTGTAACATCCTCATGGGTACCAAGGGCTCCTTGAGCATTAAAAGCAGCAAAAATACCAAATGTTGCAGGAGACTCACTCGCTCCACCACAAAGAGCGTAATCAACTTCTCCTAATAATATTTGTTGCACCCCTTGAATCAAGCCCATATTTCCACCTGCACATGCAGATCCAATGGTATAATGCGGACCAGTTATTCCAAGATTTAAAGTTACTTCACCAGCTGCTGAATTTGCAACAGTACGTGGATTGTGATGAATTGACCAAAGATTATAATCCATCTCATTATGTTGCATTTGATAAACTTCTTCTTCAGTTTCTACATTACCATGCTCGGTCAGTCCTAGAAAAACTCCCATGCGGCTTTTATCAATTGCTTCAATATCCAGCTTGGCATCGATCAGGGCTTCATTGGCACAATAAATTGATATTGAACCAACTCTAGTTCCTCGTCTTCTTGATTTTTTCTTTTGATGTTTAAATTCGTCAAATTCACAAAATCCCGCAGGTCTTTTTCCCATGTATCTAATTTCATGTTCAGCGATCCCACTCTTACCATCAAGTAAATTTTGTCTCATTGTTTTCAGATCATTCCCAATGGGAGAAGTCAGTCCAACACCTGTAATTACGATTCGTTTATTCATACATACCTTATATAAATTCTGGCGATATTAAACAACACAATAAGAACAACGTCTAGTGTGGCATTAACTAAATCGCACTTTAACTACTCTATTTTCTTGCTAAGCGATATAAGTATGAAGCAACGGCCATAAAGGCAACTAAAGATAATACCTCACGTAAGTGAATATTAGCTTCTAAAACCAAAACATCACTAGCAAAGTAAAGTACCATAGCGATGGCCACACCCATAATTGCCTCACCGGCAATAAGGCCTGAACCAAAAAGTACCCCTTGATCCTTAGCTTCATCAACAACATCACGTTTTTTCTCAACGACATAACGTATCGCACCACCAATAAAGATTGGTATGGCCAAAGTAACCGGAAGATAAATCCCAACGGCTAATGGCATTAAATGAAGTCGAAACTTTTTATTTTTTAAAAATAACGAATCCACTAATATAATAAAAATCCCAAGCAAACCACCATAAACAACCATACTGACAGGTAACTCACCCTCTCCAAATAAAGCCTTGGTTATAGAGGCAAACAAGGTTGCTTGGGGAGCTTTAAGTCCAGTTCCAATACCATAGGCTGAGTGAAGTAGGGTTAACACAGGAGCGATAACAAAAGCAGGGATAACAACACCAATCATTTGAGCCAGTTGTTGGTTTCTAGGTGTTGCTCCTATTAGAAAACCAGTTTTTAAATCCTGTGAACAATCACCTGCTGTACATGCAGCACAACAAACAACTGATGCCACCCCAAGAGTAGCAAGCACTGCTGAGTCTCCATGAAATCCAAGCACTAAAAATAGCGCTGCGGAAACAAGTAGTGCTGAAATTGTCATACCAGAAACAGGATTATTAGAACTACCAACAAGCCCTACAATATAGCTTGAAACAGCAACAAAAACGAAAGAACATATAATCATGAGTATCGTTGTCAATAAAGTAATACCAAGATTTGAAATCAAAGAATTGTAAAGACCAAACATTATAGCAAAGCAAACCACC
>JABJPQ010000263.1 GCA_018663815.1 Halobacteriovoraceae bacterium
ACTTTTTACATGTCAAATAACTTATTTGGATTTTTCTTACCAATAAAGCTTTCACCAAGCTTTAAGTATGATGTTCACTATAAAATCAAAGTTAATGGTAAAAACTATGGGATCGTCTCACTTATGCATAATGATGCTTCTGGTGAAGGTGCTGGAGTTATTGTGCTCCTAACACTTAAAGATATCCGTGATGATAGAAGTGCTAAAAAACTCCTTAAAATCTCAAAAAGAAGAAAAAGTAGAGTTTATTAGAAGTATAAACACTTAAAATCACATAGGGTAAGTGTATAAAAAAGCCTTACTCTATGTGTAACATTTTCAATACAATGTCTTCTCATAATTCACTATAGTAAAATCTTAAGAATAATGAAGAAACTATTTTTAGCTCTCCTATTCACGCTACTCGTTGTATCTTGTGGTAAAAAGATTGAGGACTCTGACAAGACTCCCCCTCGACCTCCCATAAATGAGCCTGGAGTTACTAAGACAGATTCAACAATTGATCAAGAACAAAAGCGCAGGCTTTTAAATGCAATTAATGCTAATGATTTAAACCTTGTAAATACAGAGCTCAAGAAAAGTGTTCATATCGACTATCATTTTACAAATGGCGAGACCCCACTGACCATGGCCATTCAAAAAGCAAAACCTCAAATTATTACCACTATTATAAACAAGGTATTAGCTCCAAACCTTAAAAACAAGATGGGAGTTGCCCCTCTTCACTTACTCGTCAAAACAAATAATTTTTCCAATTTAAAAACGATTATTCGACTAAAATCTATCGATATTGATATTCACGATAAAGATGGAAATTCACCATTGGCACTTGCTGTAGATTATAAAAATCAAAACATGGCCATTAAACTGTTAACATACGGTGCGGATTTTAATATTAAAATCCAAAAAGGTATCCGTCTAAATGCACTCCCAAGTGAATATAATTTTAAAAAGTTTAATAATTTAATTAGACTCATTGAATCTCACCCATTTGTCGCAACTGAAAATTTTATTTTGGCCATAAAAACAGGAAATATTTACTTCACCGACTATCTCCTTAATAAATTTCCTGAGTATTACAATGATATACGTCTCAAAAATGTCCTCAACGATGCGATTGATATTGAAAATAAACTTTACCAAACTCGAATGCTTGCAAGATTACTAAGGCGAGGCGCCAACCCAAATATTACTAACGATCCTGAGCCGCCTTTAATTTACGCTGTTAAAAAAGCGCAAAAAAATCTTCTCAATATTCTTTTTAGCTATGGTGCAAAAGTAAATGTTTATGATCAAAATAACCATAGCCCGTTGTATTATGCATCTAAAAATCTACACTATTACATGGCTAAAAAAATCAAAGAAAAATTATTATCCCGCAACGCCAATATCAGCCGCGATGAAAGAAAGAAGATTTTAAAACAAGCTTGTCGAGTTGCTGGGTCAGTAAATGAAAACGGTCTTTATGAGAGTAATAGTACAATCTCAACGTATGATATGAAAAAAATGCTTGGATGCTATTCTCTTTAAGCTGTCTTAGGCTTTTTATAGGTAAAAGCTGACTTCGTAAAACTAGGCTTATTCTTAAAAGAGATCTTACTTACCTTAGCAAGATTAAACTCAATCTTCTTTAACTCTTTACCAAGACTTTTGGCCAGTTGTGGTGGTACTGAATTTCCAATTTGTTTAAACTGAGCAGTAACACTACCTTCAAAGATAAAAGTATTAGGAAAGCTCTGTAACCTTGCTGCCTCTCTAACAGTTAAGTAACGACACTCAAAAGGATGATAATACATAGTCCGAGACGTTAGTATGGTTGGGGCTGGCTCAGTCATAGGAAGTCTTTGCAATCTTGTTTGCCGAAAACGATTTTCATTCATATTTTCCCAATCAACATCAAATCGTAACTTCTTAGGCAGAAAAGCTTTCTCGTCTCGTTGATAACGTATGCCTGATCCCGTTGGAATATGTTTTAATCTTTTTTTATCTAATAAGTTTGAAAGTTGAGATTTATCAACTTCATGGTTATAAATTTTTCCACTTTTTGTCTGTAAATCATTTAAAACCTGCTCAACACTAATTAATTCTTTTTTTATTCCATGAGTCGCTTTAGGAAAGCGAGGAGCTCCTCCTTTCACACCCATTATAATTGCTCTTCGACGGCGAGAAGCCACCCCATATTGATCAGAGCTCATCACTTGAGCATCCATTTGGTAACCCATCTTTTCAAATGAAGTAAAAATCTTTTTTAATGTTTTTTCATTTTTTTTAGCAAGCATGCCAGTAACATTTTCAAAAAGAATAATCTTTGGTTCGGTTAATTTTACGATTCGTACAAACTGTTGAAATAATGAATTTCGTTTATCTTTAGAATCACCTCTTCCAACCGTAGAAAAACCTTGGCAAGGAGGTCCACCAACAACCATATCAACTTGATCAAAGTCAATATATTTAGCAAGCTCAGTTTTAGTAAGTTTATGAATATCTAGGTGAAGAGCGTGAGATTTTGGATGATTTCGGGCAAAGCTTTTGACAGCTGCTAACTCAAAATCAACCCCCAACAAACATTTATGGCCTGCGGCCTCTAATCCTTGGGAAAAACCTCCACAGCCACTAAATAAATCGAGAAAATTATAATTATTTTTTTTCATTGAGCTCTTTATTTTAAGTATTTTAGAAAACTATTCTAACTGTACCTGAAGTTTTCTGTCTAGTACTATAGTTGCTTCTGCAATAAAAAGATCTTTAAGCCGACTTTGTTGTCCACGAATAATTTCAATTTGGGATTTTCTTATAGATAGATTTTTAGCCATAAACTCAATAACAGCTTTATTCGCCTTGCCCTCTACAGGCAAAGACTTAATCCGTAATTTTATACGACTTGGCTCGCCATAAAAGCCACTGAACTCATTTTTACTGGCTCCAGGTTGGACATAAAGCTTTAATATGGTTCCTTCTTTATGGGGTATAATCCATGCCTTCACTTAAAATGCCTTTTTTTTGAATTGATAGATAATTTTTTTAGCTGCAAAAGGGAAAAGCCCTAGTAAAGTAAGCGATAATATAATTTGCGGATTCATAATTTCTTGAATGCTCTCAAGTCTAGCTAACTGAACTCCCGCATTCACATAAACAATTGTTCCAGCAAGCATGCCTATTTGAGAAATAACAAAATACCGTCTTACCGAAATACGTGTTAAACCCATAACTAAGTTGATAACAAAAAAAGGGATGATCGGTACAACTCTTAGGGTAAATAAATAAAAAGATCCTTCTTTCTCCATCCCGGCATTTATAATTTTTAGTCGTTTAGAAAATTTCTTTTCAATATAATCTGCCAGTAATATTCTCGCGAAATAAAATGAAACTGTAGCTCCAATCGTTGAAGCAAATGAGATAATTAGTAGTCCTGTCCAAAACCCAAAGACTGCACCTCCCAACAATGTTAAAACCGTTGCAATGGGAAGCGAAAGAGCAGTTGAGAAGATATAAACACAAAAATACAAACCTATAGACATAAATTTGTTTTGAACATAGTAGTTTTGAAGTTCAATTTGGTTTTGTTTGATGATGTCAAATGTTACATATTGTTCAAGTTCAAAGTACTTGATTGTAACAACCGACAAAATGACAATACTAATGATGAGTATTTTTTTTATCACTCAACTCCCTATAAAAGCTTAAACTAAGTGTCGTTTAGCTACAAAACATTACATTATTTGACACCTAAATACACCACTGATAGCGTACTTACATAATGAACCATTAGGAGCATGTTATGAAAGTTTTTTTTATGCTAAGTCTTTTATTAACCTCACTAGCTAGCTTTGCAACTGATGAGTTCGATCAGCGCCCGGGTTATTGCCCGCAACTACCTAGCATACAGTGTGAACAAAAAATTATTTCAAAGATACCTTTTTGGGAACGTAATGACGCTAGAGAGCTGCAAGAAATATCTAGATCTTGTCTTGGCAATGAAAAAGCAAGCTGTCTAAACATTATTATGAAAAAAGTACCAAGATGGGAAACTAATAACCTAAGGGATTTAACGAGAATTGCAAAAAGTTGTCAACTTACCAATACCGAATGTTTGATATATATAGCCAATAAAATTCCTGACTATGATTTTAATCAAATCAGTGAAACCAATAAAGTTGCGAGAGCTTGTGCAAATGCAAGTGTCACTTGTATAGAACAAAAGTGTTCGAGTCTTGATTATAATTGTCACTTTACTGATGGTCTTTTAAAAGCTGCAAGCCGGTGCTATCAAGCATGTGATTAAAAATTAAACCAATCTTTCCAAAGTATTTTTTCGCTTTGACCAAGTTTTTTTAAAAAAAGACTTAACCACTTTGGCTCAAAAGGTTTTTTAATTAAGTTAAATTGACTGTCACATAGAAGCGTATCTGATTTTTTATTATTGCATCGCCCACACGCCGCTACAATATTTTCCCAATCCGTCTTACCACCCTTTGACTTTGGGTAAACATGATCGAGTGTTAACTCTTTTGCAATAAATTTTCCACTGCAATATTGGCAAGTAAAATTATCTCGATAAAAAATATTCATCCGAGAAAATTTAACTTGATGGATATCTCCTATTTTGCAAAATAGCCGCATAACTTTTGGAAGTTTAAATGATTTAGAAGTAGATCTAATTTCAATGTTTTGATGATGCTCAACAACTTCAGCTCGCTCAGTGAAAAATAAAGTCAGCGCTTTTTTCCAATCAATCATTTGCAACGGGTAATAACTAGAATCCAACAATAACGTCTGTCTCATAGTACTCTCCTACCTCTATTTTACACTATAAAGGCCAGATCACGAAATATAAGGGCATTCTTGTGCTTAAAGGGCTCTAAACCCTACAAAACACTAGACGATTAAGTGAAACTCTTTGATAATTTTATTAACATTTAGCAAGTGAGACATAATGATAGATAAAGCAAAAAAATTAAGCTTAAAAGAAGTTTTACTCAATAAGCGTATGATGATCTGCATATTAAATGGTTTCACTTCTGGCCTTCCCCTTTATTTCTTAGCTCAACTAATCCCGGCATGGCTAAGATCTGAGCAAGTAGACCTTAAAACCATTGGTTTTTTCGGGCTTGTTTTACTCCCCTTTTCATTTAAATATCTGTGGGCGCCATTTTTAGATCGGTATGTTCCCCCATTTCTAGGTCGACGCAGAGGCTGGATGCTTATCTCACAGATTCTGCTATTAATGACCATGGTTATTTTGGCCGTATTAGACGCTAAGATTGATACCACGCTCATACTTTATACCGGACTTGCAATTGGATTTTTTTCAGCAACCCAAGATATTGTACTCGATGCCTATCGAAGAGAGCTATTACCTGACGAAGAATTAGGCCTTGGAAACTCATACTATGCTAATGCTTATCGTGTCTCAGGATTTATTCCTGGTGGGCTTGGTTTAATACTAGCCGATTATATGCCTTGGTCAGCAGTTTTTATAATCGTTTCATGTTTTATGTTTGTAGGAATTTTACATACATTTTGGATTGATGAACAAGTTGAAGAAGCAGCGGTTCCCCAGAGTCTCAAGGAAGCTGTTATTGAGCCTTTTAAGGAATTTTTTAAACGTGACGGGTTCAAACAGGGACTACTCATCATATTATTTATTTTCTTCTATAAATTTGGAGATACCATAGCGACAACTTTGATCACTCCATTTTATCTGGATGTTGGATTTAGTAAATCTGTCATAGGAACCGTGGCAAAGCTTGTAGGCATATGGTCTATGTTAATCGGCGGCTTTATTGGCGGAATAATTATGTTTAAAATTGGAATCAATAAATCCTTATGGGTTTTTGGGTTCGTGCAAATGGCTTCTATACTTGGCTTTGCCGTTTTAAATGAAGTTGGACCTAACGTCATGGTTTTGTCGGCCGTTATTGGTTTTGAGTATCTTGGAGTTGGACTTGGTTCAGCAGCTCTAATGGGCTTTATTGCCAGTAAAACAAGTAAGAATTTTACTGGCACCCAGCTAGCATTACTCACTTCCATCTTTGCCATTCCAAAATCATTTTCTGGAATTTTAGCAGGAATTATTATTGAAGGAGTAAAACCAGGTGATGGAATCTTCTTTAGATTACTTGGAACGATGGATGGTTTTGGTTACACAACTTTCTTTTTAATCTGTACCGTGTTGGCAGTTCCTGGCATGTTCCTGCTTTTTTGGATGGCCCCATGGAACGGAAAGCTTGATAATTAGTTCTAATTCATTTAGTATTATTTAATCTTTTTAACGTGCACTAGTGAAGAATACTGTGCTAGAAGAAAAAAGTTTGACCTAAAAATGCACGGGTGGTGGAATGGTAGACACGCTACGTTGAGGTCGTAGAGCCCGCAAGGGTGTGAGGGTTCAAGTCCCTTCTCGTGCACCATTATTACAAGTCCTCGAACCAACATTTTTAGAAAATTTTTTAGGAATTCCTAAAAACTCAACTGGTTCGATGACAGGCTCAAAAAAGGAATCCTCTAAGGATTCCTTTTTTATTTGGTTCCGCCCCACATGATAATAAATTATAGCTCCTTTTTCGCTTATTTCAATCTTTGCAACGAGCTTTTTAATCATCGGCTCTTCTCGGATCGTAGTGGGAAACAATGAATCAAGACTAATTCGATAAAGTAAGCACAAGCTCATTTTCTGATAAAATAACTTTGCGAAAAACAATTTTATTAAAAAGGAGAGCTTATGCTTACGACTAAGATTACCA
>JABJPQ010000058.1 GCA_018663815.1 Halobacteriovoraceae bacterium
CCCTTTAAACATTTTTTCAGCCAATTCAACGCTGCTAACATTGGATGGTGTGTAGTTGCTCATGGGGTGAAGATCTTCACTTGGATAAAAATCTAAAATATCATCTCCAGCTTCCAGAACTGAAAGTTGAAGTAAGTTATCATCTTCTATTGTCAGGTCAACAACTGAGTTTAGCTCCTCTGCTTGGTAAAGTTTTGATATAAGCTCAGTGCTTTGAGGAGATACCTTTAGAACTGTTTTGTTTTTAGCGATGAGAACTTCATAAGATTCATCGATTGATTCAGGGGCATTAATATGCAGAATTCGTGTGCTGATACCAGCATTAGCTAAATTTGATAAAATAATAAGTGTTGTTGTGATTAAAACTGTTTTCATGTTGTTTCCTTTTGTTTGAAAGCTTGAAACAGTTATAAATGAAGAAGGTTAATTACACAGTTGTTTTGAGCACAAAGTGGTTTCAAAATGAGACCAGTGTGAAAGGCTTACAATTACTTTGTAAGCGAGAATAGTTGAACGTTAAGTTGGTAAGTATTGTCCCCTTGATGGGGTTTGGCTTCGTATTTTTCCACTAGTTGATTTATAAAATCTCTAATCTCTTCTTTAATGTTTTTAAGATCTTTTGTTTGAATATTAAAAGCAACAGCATTAAATTCTTTTTCTTGTATTGTCTGCTTGCTAACTTGTTCAATGGCCATTTGTGAACATATTTTATGATAATTTTGAATAGCAGTACTTTCAATTTCAAACTTAGTATAGATGTGCTCAACTGGCTTAATGACTTTTGTCCCTTTTTTGTGAATGACTTGGAGGTTTTTAAGCCTTGTCATCATGACTTCAATATGTATCCTTAAAGTTTTTAAGTTGAGTCATCTCCGCCAAGGTAATATGTATTGGATCGGTAATATACTTATATGCTTCTAAATCGTTTATTTCTCGTAATGGAGTGGGGGATAGTTTAGCAAGTTGTTCTTTGTAAAACTCTTTTTCTTCAATAGACTTTGCTCTTTGAAAATCCACTAGCGCTTCAAGGTATTTAACTTCATTTTTGTCAATTTTGAGTGTTTTGATTAGTTTTGGAACCAACTTTTTAGGAATCATTCTTTGCTTTTTTAATATCGCATGTAATGGGCCATGGGATTTCATATCCAAGTGTTTGGCCCAGGCGCGTAAGGAAAAACTAGGTCTCTCTTTTTGTAATTCTTTAAATTTATCATTAAGAAAGTCAGTTGCGTCTAAGTAGTCGTATATAGAATCCATGCTAACTAATCGGAATTTTAGATAAAAGCTTGAGACCACATCAAAAGAGATATGAGACCGCCCTAAATAGCAATAATTACAATTATATTGAAGTGAATAGGTGTGTGTGTCAAAACGAGAAAAAATTTGGATAGGTAAATATGAAAATAATTTTAATTCTCATTTGTTTTTCAGTGTCACAGCTTTCTTTAGCGGTTTTTAGAAGTGGAGGAGCTGGTAATGGTGGAGATGCAATTGTATGTCCTAATAAAGTCATACTACTAGATTCCTATGAAGCCGAAAAAATGCACTTAACTATTGATCTTACTAATCCAAAAGTTAAAGTTCAAACATGGAGATCGATGGTTAGTACTGCTGTTAAAAGGCTTGAGAGTTTTGATGAATATACAGCGTCACTGCTTTACGATTATGCTATGGAGATGGTAACTGACTTTGAAAAGTTAGTGTTGTTTCCCAGCAAAAGAGGTAAGTTTGTCTCTCTTGGGTATGACATTATAGCTGCAATAAATGACTCTGAACATGTTTCAACTCCAGCGGGTTGTGAAGAGCATCCAAAGCAACTTGTATCTCAGGTGGTTCCAACAGGTAGGCTTAGTTATAGGTATCACTTTGATAAGCGCCTGTGGGAGCAGATGAGTCTACAAGAACAGTCTATGACTATTCTCCATGAAGCTTGGTATCGGATCATGCTTGAAAATGGTGCTAAGACCTCAGTGGCTACTCGTTACATTAATGGCCTGGTAGCTTCAAAAGAGTTTGAACTTTATTCGTTTCAATACTATATCGAAGAAATTAAGGCGACTGAGTTAAAATATTATACAATTCGCAACACTAGTGCGGCCATAAAACATACTGAGATTAAATTAAACTTGAAAGAGCACAATCTTGTAAATGATGAATCAAGTACTGCGGTATGTGCACCAGGACTGGTTCTTAATCCAAGTATTAAAGAAACCTATACGATTTTAAATAGAAGGCAAAAATATTTGAAAAATGTTGTGTTTCAAAATGTATGCTTTGAAAATTCTCTTTTAACAAAAGTGATCCTCCCTGTGAAAGTTCCAAATGCGAAAACAACACTTCGCCTACCTTTTTATCAAGCGGAATTTTTGGCAGCGACAGATAAAAATCCAACCATGTATTTTCATAAGAATGGAAAATTGAAATCTTTTAGTGGGCTAAGATTTTCTAAGTTTGTTGAAATGTTTTATCTTTGCGATGGAAAAGAATCGTACTCAGACAGTCAATGTGAAAAAGGTCCATTTATAAATAAAGATACTCAAATTACAAATCCTTTGAAAATTGAATTTAATGCAGATGAGAGGCCTATTAACGTCTTTGAAAGGTCGTACTGACCTCCCGTATGGACTCATAAAGAAACGACACCAAAGATAACTTCTTAATATTTAAGCAGCTTCTTGGTGTATATAATTGTCTAGCTCTTCTCTAAAATTTTCAAGCTTTTTATTCAGTGCCTTTTTAAG
>JABJPQ010000234.1 GCA_018663815.1 Halobacteriovoraceae bacterium
AAATATCTTTTAATAAAGAATCCACCTTCAATTGCAGAGCATTTATCTCTTTGGTGATATCCAAGCCAGACTTTTGATTGGCTTCCTTAAGATCCCTTATCTGATTTTCTAATTCATGTACTGGTTTTTCAAAATCAAGTGTATATTCCATAAAATCACCTACTTAGCTATATTAACCGTATTTTACAAAATGTACCTTTTTTTAACGAAATTGGTAACTCTTTTTAGCTATTACTCCTCACTCCAACCTTGAACTTTTCCATCCTCAAAGTAGATATACTTAACGACTCCACCACGACGAAAAGCCCAACGCTCGTTTTCTAACTCCGCCTTCCCTGCGACATCTCGTCTTACGGGAGAACCCCAGTTTTTTGAGACATCTTCTTTTGACATTCCCATAATGACATCATTTTTAAATACGGTAGAAGGCACATCATAAAAAGCAACTCGATTGGAGCCATAACGCTTGTAAGTATTTGAAGTTGCAGGAGAGCCATTTTTGATTTTTCTAATTCTCAAGTACTCTTTACGCTCAGATTCGCTTAAACGTAAATAATAAATTTGCTCAGAAACACTTCCAACTCTCTCTTTAATAATTTCATATTTAAAATACTCATCCTCTCGAAGTCGGCTTTCGAGGTGATGAAGCTCCCTTCTCAATGAAGTGTCATAGAGTCTTTCATGGGCATCTTTACTTGATGCTGGTGTTCGTTCAGCGACTTCGGCTTCTCCTCGATACGCTCTACCAGAATCACCAGAGATAATCATAAAGTCGTGATTGGCCCTAAAAAGAGGCTCATCCATGCGATATTCACTCATTTGATCTGAGAAATCTCGATGATCCAGCATGCTGCAACTAACACTGAAAAATGCATTCAATAATATCAATAAATTAAGTTTATTCATCTTTTCCACCTTAAGCTCCCTAACTACTATCGGTGAAAATGAGGCCGTAATTTAAGTCAATAAACTAAAATGGTAGTTTATGCCGATTTTCATTAAGAGATTAGCCTCAATGTCCGATAAATATACAGAGGTTTTATCTATGCTAAGTAAGCTTGCAAAATTTGAAGAAATGATTAACGGACTTATAAGTAAAGTCTTATCATTTTTTTATAAGCTCCTACTCAAATTAGTCCACTTGATTATTCCTAAGATTGTATTTGAGAAAGCCAATCAAATCAAAGAGAAGAGTTCAAGTAAATCCCAGCAAGCAAAAGCAGGAGTAAAGACAAAGCTAAGCCAATTTTATAATTTTTTTGGACAAAAAAAAGACGCTTTTTTTGAGGCAATAGATTCTGCTCAAAAATTCCCCATAAAAGATTGGGCTAAAGACAAGCTAATCAATATAAAAACATTTTTAATCTTAACTTCACCCAAGATTCACGCCCGCAACCTTAGTCAGTATATTAAGTTTCAAAGTAAAATTTTCGTTCATAAACTAAACGAATTAAGAAAAAATCAAATCACATTAAAAACATCATTGATAGCCCTCGCTCTTATAGGATCATTTGGAGTCTATATTTCCTTTTTTGATATTTATAACCAAGAAAATACTTTCAGAGCGCCGGCCAGCGCTCAAGAATATGACTACCGTCCCAATTACGAGTTATATGAAAGAAAAACAATTACCATTCAAAATATCAAGGTCCCTATTATCGTTGAAAGTGTGGGAAAGGTTGATTCAATAACAATAGATTTTAGTTTAAGACTCAGCACTCGCTTTGCTAAGCACTATCTCATTACCTATGAGTATAAACTTAAAGATTATTTTTTCACAGGTGTAGAACCTATTATTTCAGACTTTGTCTTAAAAGAGGAAGGAAAAGAAGTTTTAAAAGAAAAAATTCAAGAAGAAATTAATTATTTTTTAAGAGATAATAATGTTGAGGGGGAAGTTGAGGATGTCCATATCCTCTACATCGTAGGTTCCTAGGTAACTCGTAGATCATCTACAACTAATTTTTTTAATACCTTGGTTGAAATGGATAATTTCTCTGCTGTTTTTTTATAGTTTTTATCAAATTCAAAAAAAATCTTTTTTGCATAGGCCCTTCTAATATCATTTAATGTGTAAACATGACTTTGGTTATTGATTTCTATCAACCCCGAACTCTCAAGAATAAGCTTTTCATCTGTTTCATCAAAGCTCAATTTATGTCCATTACTTAGAACAAGCTTTCTCGCAAGGTGACTCTTGAGCTGACGATAATTACCAGGCCAAGGTAGTGTTTGATAAAATTCAATTAATGAATAGTCTAACTTACAGTTATTATCAATCATAAATAATTGACAAAAATTTTCAATGAGTTCAATCCTATCTCTTAGTGGTTCAATCCTAATTTTTTGACCTTGAGAAACTCTAAAATAAAAATCTTTTCTAAACATTTTTTTACTCACTAGGTTTTCCAAACAAACTCCCGAGGAAAAAACTAACCGTACGTCGACGCTATATTCAGTCGCCCCTCCTACCGGCCTAGCGCTTAAGTTATCCAAAAAGAGTAACAATTTTGTTTGGATATTAAGCGGTAGAGAGTCGACTTCATCTATAAACAAAGTCCCTCCATTGGCTTCCCTAAAGGCACCTTTCTTATCTTGAAATGCTCCCGTAAAAGCTCCTTTCACATGTCCAAAAAGTTCAGACTCAATTAAACTAGGAGAAAATGCAGAAATATTTAAATGAACAAACCTTCCTAGTCGAGAGGATTCTTTGTGAATCTTAGCCGCTAATGAGCTCTTCCCAACTCCTGTTTCTCCCTCAAGCAAAATATTTAAATTCGAAGCAACAATCTTTTTATAATTTTGAATAATTTTTTTTTGGACATCAAAATCATGAGACCTATCAATTCTTTTAATCACAAGTTTATTAAATCCAATCTCCAGCCTATCACCATCCTCCAGAACTCCCTCTAGCACAAAAACCCCGTTTAGCTTTACAGGCCCTCCCTTGATAACGCGCAATAAATATCTTTTTTTTAATGTGCGACCTCTACCACTCGATTCGACTAACAGCATCTTAACATGAAAACTCTCTGTTTTTTGACTCCCCAGCACCCTCTTACTTAGTGATTCAACCTGTGCTTCCATATCTCCACTGAGAAAGTCAATGCACGTCCTATTTAATAAGAAACTCACTTTTCTCCCACTTAGTGGATCGAGATAAATCCTATCCCCGTGTTTTATTCCATTTTTGTCTAAGTAGTCCGAGACAAAAGGTTCTTCTGTCATCACCATAAATACTCCTTTGATTTTTTGTTTACTCATGAACTACATTTTTGATGCCAAAGAAAAAGCATGTAAAATTGGATAGTTAAAAGAAAGTTATTGCTAGTTTTAACCAAACAGGTTAAATCTTTGAACCGATGGAAAAGATTGAAGTAGATAAAGGGTCAACCCAGTTCATACGGGCATATAACTCTGAAGAACAAATTTTAAATTGGTGGGATCAACACCCTGACGCCATTGGAATAGCCTTTGTTGGAAGGTCTAATGTTGGTAAATCCTCACTTATAAACCGACTTTTTGGAAATAAGACAGCAAAAACATCTAAAACTCC
This sequence comes from Halobacteriovoraceae bacterium, assembly GCA_018663815.1. Taxonomy (GTDB): domain Bacteria; phylum Bdellovibrionota; class Bacteriovoracia; order Bacteriovoracales; family Bacteriovoracaceae. The sequence continues at coordinate 3,557 of JABJPQ010000234.1, forward strand.
TGGGCGCACTCAAAAAATCAATATTTTTACTTTTGAACTACTAAATGAGCAAACTCAGCATAAATTTTTCCTCTATGATTTACCCGGCTACGGACATGCTCAAGTAAATAAAGCGATGAGTAAAAACTGGACCATCATTATGGATGCTTTTTTGTCACAGCTAAATGGCAAAACGATATTAATCAATTTACAAGATGCCAGACACCCTGATCAAAAAATGGATCAACAATTTTATCAATATATTAACCCTAAACATATTGAGATTTTGTTAGCCTTTAATAAAATGGATAAGCTGAAAAAACAAGCCCAAAGAGCCGCATTAAATAAGCTTAAACCACAACTATTTGAAAGCTATAAACATGTTAAAGAAATATTTTTTGTGTCTGCTGAATCTAAAGAAGGGCTTGAACCACTGGAGCATACCATCACATCATACTTTCACGATATGCTAGATACTACAAAAATTCCTGAGTAAAAAACTTACTTTTCTTTGATATCTTGTACGTCTTTTTCCAGACCTTCAAGTTGATTCTTTAACTCTTGTACTTTTGCAATCAAATTAACGATATTTTCATCATCAATTTTCAAATCTTTTTCTTTAACCTGGCAAACTAGCCACTTACCTATTTGTTCATAGGTCTCGTGCAGCTTAACGTTGGACTGAGACGCAGAGAGCATTTTTTTGCCAATCTGGGTTGTTTTTTTTAATTCTGTCTGGCAAGTTTGCACCAGATCATTAATTTTCAAACGCCAATCAACGGAGTCATTATTTTGAGAGTTATTTTCTTTTTTACCTGAATTCATATAATACCAATACTGTTTTACCCGCTTAAAGTATACACTCAAATGCATTATAAATGAATAGAGTATTTTATTTTACAACCTCACAACAAAGTAAATAGATATGGTATTGTCAAAAGCAGATCAGCAACAAAAAGAAAAAGTTTTTAATAAGCTAAGACTTAAATACAAAGACTATAATGATCCATGGGGCTTTAACTTAGAAACGATCAAACAAGCACTAGAAATTATTCTCCCTTTTTATAAAAACTATTTTAGAGTTCGTGTCTTTGGTAAAGAAAATATTAAAGATACATCTTATATGATTGTTTCTAATCATACTGGCCAAGTACCAATCGATGGAGCACTAATCACAATGGCTTTTGCGTATGAGTTCGATCAGCCAAGAGTACTCCATAGTATGGTAGAAAGATTTATGGCCGGTCTTCCTTTTATTGGTGACCTAAGCGCCCAAACAGGTGCTATTTTGGGAGATCGTGATAATTGTAAATGGCTACTTAGCCAAGATGAATCGATTCTTGTTTTTCCAGAGGGAACAAGAGGTATTAACAAGAGCACCAAAAACTTTTATAAACTACAACGTTTTCCGAGTGGGTTTTACCGTATCGCACTTCAGGCTCAAAGACCGATTGTTCCTATTTCTGTCATAGGTGCTGAAGAAATGTTTCCTTTCGTTTTGCAAGCACCAAAACTAGGAAAAAAATTAGGGCTTCCAAGTCTGCCAATCCCATTTAATCTCTTTCCTTTGCCTGCTCCCATAGATATTTATATTGGAAAACCAATTAATGTTCCAACAAATCTGTCCTCGGATGCTCCTGAAAAAGAAATTAGACCTTACGTGCAAGAAATTGAAGAGAGTATTAAAATGAATATTGAAAAAGGCCTTAAAGACAGACGTGAATTTTTTGATAGGGTCAGAAACCCAATTCAAGATTTTATGAAGAAGCTATAATATGGAAGAAGAAGTAAAAAAAGTACTTATTATTGGAATACGTGGAGCCTTAGCACAGATTCTAAGCCGGCTAATTCTAGAGAATCACCCCACATGGGAAATTCTAGGACTCGACGCTAGAAGTGTAAGTAATATCCCAAAACAAAAAGGTCTCATTGTAAAAAAAATTCGCTACTCGCGCGGTAGCTTTGAAAACATTTTTAGAGATCACTCGTTTGATTATGTCTATCATTTAGCCCGAGTTTCACACAGCACTAATAATCATTCCGATTTTACCCAACGTTTAGAACTAAACGTCATGGGTACAAACAGAATTCTTGATTTAAGTTTAAGATTTAATGTAAAAAAAATCATTATCCTAAGTACTTTTCATGTTTACGGTGCCTTAAGTGACAATAGTATTTTCTTAAAAGAAGATGCACCTTTACGAGCTTCACTTAAGTTTCCCGAGTTAAGAGATGTCGTTGAAATGGATCAAATATGCAGCACGTGGATATGGAAATACCAAAGTAAAATTGACTCTGTACTGCTTCGTCCTTGTAATATCGTTGGTACTGAAATTGCTAACAGCATGAGCCAATACCTTAAGAGCCACCTTTCGCTAAAACCAATTGATTATAATCCCATTTTTCAGTTTATTCATGAATTTGATATGGCCAATGTCCTGTATCGATCAATTAACGACTTGCCGACAGGAATCTATAACGTAGCAACAGACGAATTTATTACGTTACGAAAGGCACTCAAAATTGTTGGGGGTAATGGTATTCCGTTTCCTATTTCACTTGCAAGTGTTATGAATAATTTTCTAAACTTAACTCACTTAGGTATCGCACCTTATCTGGTGGAATATTTAAAATATTCATGCCTTATTGATAACTCGTCTTTAAAAAAACACTTGGGCGATGATATATTTAGATTTAAAATGGATGAATCGCTAAAACTAATCAGTTAGCTCTTCACTCCACTCAACATTGTGATAAACCTTTTGAACGTCATCATCGGCTTCCAAAGCATCTATTAACCTTTGTATTTTTTCAAATGAGTCTTTAGAGATAGCTTTTTCAAGTAAGGGGACTCTTTCAAGACCAGAGTCAATTATTTCAAAACTAAATGACTCGAGTTTTTTATAAAGTATTCCAAAGCTTTCAACTGATGCGGTTATAGTTAAGTGCTCATCTTCTTTTTCAATTTCTTCTGCACCATCATCGATTAATTCCAATAAAAGCTCATCTGGGTCAACTCCGGTATCCTTAACCGTAAAGACCGACTTGCGATCAAAAATAAATTGCAGTGAGCCCTCTTTACCAACAGATCCCTCCCATCTTTTAAAATAAGATCTGACATTACCAATTGTTCGAGTTGGATTATCTGTCATCGCTTCAACGAAAATAGCAACCCCATCAACTCCATAGCCCTCATAGGTAATCTCATTCCAATTGGCCATATCATTACCAAGACCTTTTTTAATGGCCTTATCGACATTGTCTTTTGGAACATTATTAGACTTTGCTTTTTGGAGAGCAACCTTAAGGGCAAAGTTTGCATCGGGATCTTCGCCCCCATCTTTAACGGCTATGGTAACCTCATAAAGAACTTTGGTATAACTCTGTGAGCGCAGCTTATCTTGGGCCGCTTTTTTCATTTTAATATTATTCCATTTGCGTCCCATACTTTCCTCACAATAACGTTTCTAAAAATATATTTAAAAACGTGTGAAAAGTAAATATTATAGCCGCGAGATCGGTTTATTGACGTAATTAAAGATGACAACTAGTATGCTTCGATAGTTCTTCTCTTACGGAGCATATATGCTTACAACTGCAAAACAACTTTTTAATGACCTCAAAGATAATGCTCATATATTTCTTCACTCAGCTGCTTGCAATCCTACTATTTTAGCTGAGTTAATCTGTGAAGAAGCCATCCAAAAAGGAATCAAAAAATTAAATTTTTATCATCTTCATCTCGATGGTGAAGCCGTACACTTACGAGAAAAGTATCGAGACTTCGTTGAGGTTAACTGTTTTTTTGTCGGTGCCAACTGTAGAAGTGCCCTTCGAAGCGGGCAAGCAAGTTATATTCCTGTTTTTCTTAGCCAAATTCATGAACTATTTATCAATGGCACAATTGAGCTTGATTACGCACTTATTCAGACCTCACAATTTGATCGACATGGATACGCTACACTTGGCCCATCCGTAGATATAAGTGTCTCGGCCCTTCACAGCGCTAAAAAAGTTATAGCCATGATCAATCCCAATATGCCTAAAGTTTTTGGAGAAGGAGTTGTTCACCATAGTAATATAAATCATTTTATTGAAGTATCCCAAGAACTCCCTGCCTTTAATGCAAAGGCTCTATCTGAGATTGACA
>JABJPQ010000394.1 GCA_018663815.1 Halobacteriovoraceae bacterium
AAAAAAAATTGATCTTACATCTGAGTTACATACTTATGACCTTATAATAGATTGTTCCGATAATTTTAAAACAAAATTTTCGTTGCATGATTTATGTTTTCAAAATAAAAAAACACTTATTCAGGGCAGTATTCATAAATTTGAAGGACAAATTCAATTATTTAACTTTTCTAAAGACCTTGCACCTGAAAAACCATGTCTTAGATGTCTATGGCCAAAAACACCAGCCAAGTCTTGCGTGCAAACCTGTAGTGAAGCCGGCGTCCTTGGTGTCGTTCCTGGAGTTATTGGGTCATTACAAGCCGCGGAAGCAATCAAATTTTTACTCGAGTTACCCACATTAAATACAGGTGAAACATTAATTATTAATTTGTTTAATTTTTCAACCCAAAAAATTAAATGGTCTATAGATAAAAATTGCCCTTTATGTCAACAAAAAGATGTTTTATTAACAAACTTTTCTTACGGAGAATCTGTATTTGAAGTTTCTTTTCAAGAGCTTGAAAAAAACGATTGTCACTTCATCGACCTAACCAAAGTACCTGATAGCCAAGTGCTAAAACAAATATCAAAAATAAACGATCAAGCTAAAATTATTCTTTATTGCTATCATGGAGTAACAAGCCTTAAGAAAACTCACTCTTTGCGTTCCCAAGGGTTTAGTAATTGTTTTTCACTTAAAGGTGGCATAAACGAAAATGCCCAGTGCTTAAACTAGATTGATCGCTTTTACCTGTGCAAATACTTGTTGCCCCTTTGCCAAGTTAAGATTAGAAAAAGATTTTTTTGTGATTTTTGCAATCAGCTTAATTTGGGTTTCAACAATAATGAGATCGATATAAACTTGTTCCCTAATTATTTCATGATTTATAATTTCAACTTTAAAAATATTTAAGATACTTGAATTAGTGTCTTTCACTTTAGTCAAACTAATATTATTTGCCATTATTTTAAAATTAATAAAGCTGTTAGTTTCCATCGTTCCCGGAATCAAAAAATCCACTCCTTCAACTTCAACCGTTGCAAGATAAAATTCCTGATCATAACTTTTAACAAAACCTCTTACTGCAATTGCTTTCTCTCCAAGATCAAAAGAGCAGAGTCGATCCATTGCTTTTTCTATGGGTATCACTTTGCTCAAAATACCATGCTCCATAAATCCAATATTATCGGCCAGGCGTAAAACTTCATCCACACTGTGAGTTACGTAAATAAATGGAATTTTTATCTTCGTTTTCAGTTCAAATAATATATTCAGTATTTCTTTTTTTGATTTATTATCCAAAGAAGCTAAAGGCTCATCAAGTAGTAAAACCTTAGGTGTCCCTAACATGGCCCTAATTATAGCCACTTTTTGTTTTTCCCCACCCGAAAGATTAATTGATTTTTTGGACATTAAATCCGAAATGTTAAATTGCGCTACTAAATCCTGAAGTTGAATAAGGCTTGCTCCCGATTTATTTTCACAGGCATATGTTAAGTTTTGCTCTACCGTCATTGTTGCAAACAACATTGAATCTTGAAAAACATAGCCCATGGACCGCTTATGTGTTTTTAGAAATATTTTCTCAGCAGTGTTCTGCCAAAATTCACCTTGAATTGAAATCACACCATGTGAGTCATAGATTCCTGCAATACAATTAAGAATTGAAGTTTTACCACTTCCTGAAGCTCCAAAAAGAACCGTTACTCCTTGGTTTGGAACGGTAACATCCACATTTATGGTTAAACCTTTAAGCTCTTTTTTAAAATGTAGATTTGTTTTACACATATCGAATCTTAGTTTTTTTTCGTGTGATATACATCGGCAATAATATTAAAAATGAGAAAACGAGTAGTATAAACGACATCATATGAGCTTGCTGATATTCAAGTGCCTCTACATGATCATAAATTAAAACCGATAAAACTTGCGTCTCACCTGGAATATTTCCACCAATCATTAAAACCACACCAAACTCACCAATCGTGTGAGCAAAGCCTAAAATCATCGATGTTACCAAACCATGCCAAGACAAGGGTAATACTATATTTCTAAAAGTAACTAATGGTGTTGCTCCTAGAGTATAACTAGCTTGCAAAATTTTTTGATCAATTGATTCAAAAGTGCTTTGTATGGGACCAACAACAAAGGGAATTGAATAAATAACTGAACCAATGACAAGACCCTGGAACGTAAATGCAAATGACCCAAGGCCCAACGATGTTGTCATTTGGCCAATAAATCCATCTGAGCCCATCGTAACCAATAAATAAAACCCCAAAATAGAAGGTGGAAGTACCAATGGAACTGAAACAAGTGTCCCGACCAAGGTTCTCAAAAAAGATTCACCTCGAGCTAGCCACCAAGCAAGGGGAACACCTATTAGCATTAAAATAATCGTGCTTACCAATGCCAACTTTAATGTGAGCCAAACTGCTGTATAGTCCATGCTTTTATTTAGCACAAAATTAATTCACAACCAATAATTACTTATTGTATCCACTCATTTCAATCAATTTTTGAATTTTTGACTCTTGTATAAAGCTCAAAAATTGTTGACAAACTTTAAGTTTTTGGCTTTTTGCAATAATTACCATTTCCTGTTTAATGGGACTATAGAATGATTTTGGGATTATCCAATACTCTTTGGGATTAATCTTACTTTGTAAAAGCAAAGAAAGAGGGACAAATCCGATATCAACGTTCTTAGTATTAACAAAACTGTAGGCTTGAGATGCATTTTCAGCGACAACAATATTTTTCTTTTTGTAAATTTTTTTTGCTCTTAAAAATTGTTTAGCTGCTATTCCATATGGTGCATGTTTTGGATTTGCAATGGCTATACTTTTTGCTTCCTCCACAAGTCCTTCTATTCCTATAGCTTCTGTTTTGTTTGACCAAGCAACTAAAGATCCACGTGCGTAAACAAACCGACTTGCTTCCAATGCTTTTCCAGTACTTATGAGTCGAGATGTTTTAACCGTATCAGCCGATAAAAAAATATCAAATGGAGCACCATTAGTGATCATACTATATAGCTTTCCACTTGAGCCTGAAGTAAGCTTTACGCTATTTTTTGTTTTAGCTTCATACAATTTTGCTATTTTTTTTAGAATGGGAGTAAAGTTTGATGCGACAGCAATTTTAATTTCTACTGCTGATATACTACTGGTAAATATTATCCATAAACTTAATAAGAAAAAAACTTTTTTCATTTTTATATAACTTAGACAGGCAAGTTCATTTTAAACATTAAACCTAAAATGCATAATATCACCATCTTTAACTACGTATTCTTTTCCTTCAATCCGAAATTTACCAGCTTCTTTTAGTTTTGGTTCTGACTGATGCACAAAGAGATCTTCACAATGATAAACTTCTGCCTTAATAAAACCTTTTTCAAAGTCGGTATGAATGATCCCCGCACATTGAGGAGCTTTATATCCATCATCAAAAGTCCAAGCGCGAACTTCTTTTTCACCCGCAGTAAAGTAGGTCTTAAGTCCTAGTAATTCATAACCTGCCTTAACTAAAACATCGAGGCCAGATTCCTTAAGTCCCATATCACTTAGAAATTCTTTTTTTTCTTCAATTGTTTCTAGTTGCGATATTTCAGATTCAATTTTACCACAAATTTTTATAACTTTAGCACCTTCTTTTTTAGCTACATCTTTAACCGTTTTTACTAACTCATTATCTTCAGCTATTGAGTCTTCATCCACATTACAAACAAATAACATTTCTTTAAGTGTTATTAAGTGGAGATCCTGAATCGCTTCTTTTTGCTCTTCATCCATCTCAACTTGCCTCGCAGGAACACCGTCTTCTAGTGCGATCTTTAAGCGTTCTAAAACAGGGTGAGATATTTCAGCTTGAGCTTTGGCATTTTTATCGTGTGACTTTAAAGCTTTACCAATATTTTTTAGTCTTTTTTCTACTGTTTCTAAATCCGCAAATGCTAATTCAATATTAATAACCTCAATGTCTGATATAGGATCCACTTTTCCGGCTACATGAACGACATCTGTATCTTCAAAACATCTTACAACATGTGCGATAGCGCTCACTTGACGAATATGACCTAGAAATTGATTACCTAGGCCTTCACCCTTAGAGGCTCCAGCCACTAAACCAGCAATATCAACAAACTCCATAACTGCAGGAATAACTTTTTGTGGTTTAACAAATGAAGTAATTTTATCCAGCCTTACGTCAGGAACCTGAACAATTCCAACATTTGGTTCAATAGTACAAAATGGATAATTAGCAGCTTCAGCAGGAGCGCTTGTTATTGCCTGAAAAATAGTTGATTTTCCAACGTTAGGTAATCCAACAATTCCAACATTTAATGCCATATTCATTCTCCAATTAATTAAGTGCTAAAAAATCTTTTTTATTATATTCCGTAGAGGCTTTTTTAAAGCCTTCATTTAGAAATAAATCTAATGCTTCATTTCCTTTTTGCATAACAATCTCTAACTCAGTATTCATCGCTACAGGAATTTTAGATAACACCCAATTAGATACACTACCTTTACTAGGACGTCCAATACCTATCCGCAGGCGGAAAAAATCTTGCGTTCCCATATGCTGTGTAATGGACTTTAAGCCATTATGCCCAGCAAGCCCGCCACCTTTTTTAAAGTGGATTTGACCAAATGGCAAATCAAGCTCATCTTGAACAACTAGAATTTCAGAAGGTAAAATCTTAAAAAACTGACATAAAGGCTGAACACTTTCACCACTTAAATTCATATATGTTTGAGGTTTTAAAATATACACTTTTCCACAACCAGGATTAAAATCTGTGTACTCACCTTTAAACTTTGATTTCCAATTGCTACTTTGTGTTTTTGGATGTGTATCAACTAAAGTCCAAGCAATATTATGCCTTGTTAGCTCATATTCTAATCCAGGATTTCCAAGGGCCACAATTAGTTTAATCATACTATGTAAATAATGAGCTTACAGAATCATGATTAAATGTTCTGTGAATGGCTTTCGATAATATTTCGGCAGTCGATAAAACTTTAATTTTTTCAACTTGTTTAAGTTCTGAAGTTAAAGGGATTGTATCCGTCACGATAACAGCCTCCAGTTCTTCACAGCCCGCAATTCTTTGTGCAGCAGGTCCACTAAAAACACCATGGGTTGCGAAAGAATAAATCTTTTGAGCACCATGTTCTTTTAGAGTTCTAGCAGCTTCAATCAAAGTACCGGCAGTATCAATCATATCATCTACAATAATAACGTCCTTTCCACTTACATCACCAACAATATTCATTGCCTTTGCGACATTTGGTCCGGTTCTACGCTTATCAATCATAGCTATATCTTTATCCAGTTTTTTTGCATACCAACGAACTCTCTCCACTCCTCCAGCATCAGGAGACACTAAAGCAAGGTTTCCAAGATCAATGTTCATTTTCATATAGGTCAAAAAAACAGGTGAAGCATAAATATTATCGAAAGGAATATCAAAAAATCCTTGAATTTGCCCCGCATGAAGGTCCATAGTGATAACCCGAGAAGCCCCTGCAACAGTCACAAGGTCTGCAACTAACTTAGCTGAAATAGGTGTTCTTGGAATTGCTTTTCTATCTTGGCGCGAATAACCATAATGAGGAACAACGGCCGTAATTGACATAGCAGAAGCTCTTTTAAGAGCATCGATTATTATCAATAATTCCATTAAGTTATCGTTCACTGGACTAGAAGTTGTTTGGATAACAAAAACATCTGCCCCTCGGACATTTTTCTCAATCTCGCAAAAGATTTCACCATTTGCAAATTTTTGTATTTGCGGATCCACCAAGGACACATCCAAATAATCAGAAATTTGATTGGAAAGAGTTTTATTCGAGGTACCAGAGACCAAAACGATTCGTCTCATCAAGAAACTCCTAGAAAGTGGCAGGGGTGGCAGGGATCGAACCTGCGCATCTCAGGATCAAAACCTGATGTCTTACCACTTGACGACACCCCTACGAGATTAATTATACAAAATATACTTATGAGATCTTAAGTTGGCAACAATTATATTAGGAGCTTAAAGAGTTTACACTGTCTTATTCACAAAGAATTTCAGAGATCATTTTACCTCTATGATTTAGGAAGTCTTGAAAGATCACAAATGCAGCCGAAGCCCCTGTTATTTTTAAATCACGATTATTTCGCTCAGATTCTACCCCAAACCATATGACATAAACTTCTTTTCCATCAAAGGCAAAATACCAATTATCGAGCCCATTATTACTTGTACCCGTTTTACCAAAAACATAAGCATTTTTAAGCGGTGCCCTTGCTAACCTAGATATTGTCGTCTCACCGGCTACACTCATATAAAAAAGAACTGTATCTTCAAGTTTTAATTCATTCTCCTTAATATGCTCACATTTATCCTTAATAAACCGTCCATAAACCTGTAAAACCTCCTCTAAAGAAAGCTCCAATGCTCCAAGTAACTGGGCCGGATACTCAGACAATGGCTTTTGTAAACGAGGAAACCGTTCAGCAAGTTTTTCCTCTACCAGATCAAAACCTATCTCGTTTGCAACCTTAATGATGGGTATGTTTTTAGATTTTTGCAGGGCTTTTTTTAGCGTTATCGTTTTATCTTTTGCCTTAGAGTAATCTCTTGGCTTCCATGGCCCAGATTTTAAATGAAGCGTAAAGGATTCCGTTGAAATTTCTTCATCATAAGATCGACCGAGTTCTATAAATGAATCATAAACAATAGGTTTAAGTAAGCTTCCCACTTGATGATACTCAGATGTCATGGCCGCTCGTTTTTCTCTTTCTATTTTTGAATAATAACTAAAAAGATTTTCACACTCAAAATCGTCACAGCTTTTATCCGCGATAAGAACTTTTATCGCAACATCTGCTCCTTTAATCCTTTTCGCTAATCTTTTTTTATTTCTATCAATAGCGTTATAAAGAACAATTTCTTCGAAAGGCTCCAGCATAGTTTCAGAGTTTTTGCTCATCTGATAATAGGAAAAAAAGCTACCTTCTTTACTTCTTAAAATATAATCTGCTTGAAATAACTCCCACTTATTATCAGACCAAATATCCTTACCACGCTTTGATACTAAATTTATTTTTTGTAGACGCTTAAAAACAGCATTAACTCGGTTTTTAAGCCGTTTAATATCTTTGGATGGCTTGTAATAATTAGGGCCCTTTAATAAGCTTA
>JABJPQ010000356.1 GCA_018663815.1 Halobacteriovoraceae bacterium
CGTACGAGGATTTATTTGAGTAATTATATTCACCCCTCTCTAGGTTGTCTAGTATAACCATATTAGCTAAGACAGGTACTTTTAATAAAGCCTTCAAACCAAACTTAGTTCCGTGAAAAGATTTTTGTCCTTTAAAATAGGTCACTAAATTTTCAAATACATAATAACCATCACTGGAGCCTCGGTCGCACAATTGTTGCATTTCAGCTGAAACTGTTTTGTAATAATGATGTAATCCTTTATTAATATAAAACGATGTGTTCTTCCAGTTGTTTGCGACAACAGCTGAATGCACATCCTGCGAGCGAGAGTACGGCATGGCCATAACTGGGTATAGAGAAAGAAGTTTAGAGTTTCCTTTTACCTTTTCTAACTCAATACTTGTTGTGTATTTTTGAGGATCAATACTTTCTACTGATTTATGCCTTAAAATAAGATCATGAAAACGAGGACAACTATTTAACTCTTCCTTAACCTTTAAAATCGAGCCCATAGTTTTGTATTGACGATAAAAACTTAAAAAATAGAGCTGTCTATTGGTCAATAACTTCACAGCAGAAGGTTCAGTTGCAACACTGGCAATAGATCGCGTAGCTTTTTTTTGTTCGAACTCTCCAACAAAGAAATCCGGTTTATCATAACTGGATTGCTCAATTGAAATTCGCTCTAAGCCTATGATATTAAAAATAGATTTTTGAGCTGCACACGCAACCAAAGTAATTAATAGTGAAAATAAAAGTAGATTTTTCATAAGTCCCCCATCTGCCTTACACATATATCGGCTTAAAGGGTGCTCAAATAAAATATTCACGACTTTCAAAAATCAAAGGAAAATAATGCCTGACTAATAGAATATTATTTAAAGATATAGAGTCGATTGCGAGAAGAATACAACGCTAAAAAGCTATCGGCCTTTACAGAAGTACCAAAAACAGCAGACTGATCACTTCCAAGGTCAAAACTTGAAACTGTATTTAATGTCTTCATATCAATTTGATAAACAAATTTTCCCATTGTTGTCACAACAAAGTGACCTTTCCACTGAGATATAGAAGAAATACCATCATCAGATACTTTTAACTTACGAATAACCTTTCCAAACTTATCAATATGATAGATAAGTCCAAAAACACTTCCAACAATCATCTCACCATCAACGATAAGTGGAGTATGAGATTGATGAAAATCAATTGTTTTTTCAATAGCACCACTCTCAGGGCTTAAAAATCGCAATGGTCCTGAAGCAGAACCAGCAACAATCATTCCATTAAACATTACAGGTTGAACATCAACATCGACAAACTTAATTCCAACAGAGAGCTTTTGTTCCCAATTAATAACACCTTCCTCTAAAGAAAGAGAGACGAGGTAGCCATCGGCAAAACCGATAATCATACTATTTTTATAAGGGAGTAATTGTGAAACTCGTTGTAAAGTTGTTACATAAGGAATCGATCGTTTGTAGCGCCAAAAAATCTTACCCGTTTTTGCATCGAGAGTTATCACAGTGTGATTTCTTAAATGAAGAACAACTCGTCCCTGTAGAAAACTAGGTTGAGTTTCAATTGGTGAGCCAAGATCAATTGAATAATTTAATTTTCCCGTTAAATAATGCCGGGTGATAAGCCGCCCCGTTTTGGTACCGTAAAAAACATAATCCCCAAGTTTATTAACCTGAGATTGAATAGGAAGTTTTTCATTTGCACTCCAAAGAACTTCCCCGGTTTCAACACTATAGGCTTGCATATAGCCCTTAAGATTTCCCATATAAAGAATATCTTCAAACGCATACGGCGAAGACGTACCAATAGGAAGGTTTCCGGTATTATAAATAGGATCTAGATTTTTAACCCATGCAACTTTAAAAAAATCCTTCTCAATAAATGGCTTATCTAATTGAAGAGAAGTTGTTTTAACTTGAGCACAAGAAAATAAAGTTATTAAGCTAAGCCATAAGGTCAATTTGATCATAATATTAGAGTCCGTTTAAATAAAGTTTTGCAAGTTTAGCAAATTGAGAATCTTTGTGACTATCAAAGAGAAACTTAAATCTCTCATTTGCCGTTGTTTTATCGCCAGATGCCAAATACATACGGCCAAGATCAAAATGGATTTTGTCTTTTAATAAATTTGTTTTGTGTCCCACTAAAGATTCCAAAATGGCAATTGCTTCTTTGGTTTGCTTAGCATCCTCTTTTAGCGCTGCAATCCTCATCGCGAAAAAAAGATAGAGTGCATTTGATTTATTTAATTTTTGCATCCATTTATCAGCAATCGCAATTGTATTCAGGTCAACCTCACCTGCTTGATCAAGCTTATTTATAGCACTCATAAAAACAGGAATAAGATTTGGGTCAGCGACAAGCTCATTATTAATTTTGGAAAGAGCTATTTTAAAAGCTGTTGCTTTTGTTTTATCCTCCATAAAGGTATTAAAAACACTTTGCTCAACTGAAAAAACTCTGTCTAATTTTTCGTATTTTCCCTTCGCTGCAATTTGATTCATAATTGAATAGGCAATGATTGCTATAACAATAATCGCTCCAGCGATAAGAATGGGTTTCTTGTTTTCATTAATGACATGTCCAAGGTCAGTTTTATCTAATGTCTCTTCTAATGTTTGAGTCTCTTGATTTGTTGTCATCTTTATCCTTATCAGCTGAAATTTATGAAATTTTATTCTTAAAATCAATAAGTTGTCAAAGCAGAAGGCTTTAGTTACGATTTATTTATGAAAAAATTAATATTTTTAGTTGTATCTATAATACTGTTCTCTGTCACGGCTAATGCTGCTCCACTTATTGGGCGCCTCGGCATAGGTATGGCCAACCACCTTGAAAGCGGAATGGACTTAGTGTCCTTCAAAATTCAACGC
>JABJPQ010000210.1 GCA_018663815.1 Halobacteriovoraceae bacterium
GCTAAGCAGCGTTTTCGCCCTCGTATATGGGGACACGTAAGAGGTGCCAATAGGGTTTCTGCGATTGTGGATGAGGCCGCAAGACTTGGGCTAGAGTCATTGACTCTGTATACATTTTCTACCGAAAACTGGAGTCGTCCAACAGACGAGATTACAAACCTTTTCAAAATTTTAAAAAAATTTCTTCAAAAAGAAAAAAAGAACCTTATAAAAAATAATATAAAATTTGATGTTATCGGCAACTATAGAGTGCTAGATACAAAGATTGTACAGATAATTGATGATATCAAATATAAGACAGAAAAGAATACAGGATTAAACTTATCTCTCGCTATAAATTATGGTGGACGAGCTGAGATTGTTGATGCCGTAAATGTTTTTTTTAAAGAAAATAGAACTCGAGAAATTACGGAAAAAGATATTACCGAATATCTCTATAATACGAACTTAACCAATATTGACTTACTGATTAGAACCGCTGGAGATACGCGGATTTCTAATTTTTTGCTATGGCAGATCTCATATGCTGAGTTATTTTTTACTGAGACAAAATGGCCAGAATTTACCGTTGATGAGTTTAGACAAATTTTACAATCAGTCTCGGGCAAAGAACGTAAGTTTGGAAGCATTGAGAACGATACAAGTCTATCTCACTCGAAAGAAAAAGCGCAACATAACCTGAAAATATTGAGTTAACTTATGTCAAACACACAATTACGCATTATCTCAGCATTAGTATTAGTTTTAATCATTGTGATTGCTTTATCGTTTGGCACCACGGGCTTACTTGCATTGCTTTTTTTGAGCGGAGTTTTACTGGTTGATGAGCTCGTTGGGAATATGATTTTAAAAACGCGAAAGAATGTTCAGTATTTTTTAGCGGTTCTTGTGTTTGTGATTGGTTTTGTCGGAATCATTTTTTCAGATCTTCCTTTGTTAAAGTTTGACTTCATGATGGGAGTTGGATTTGGAATAAACTCTATCATGATTATCTATTTATTTATGGAAAAGATGGACTCGTTAAATTTTATCGGTTTGATGAAGAAATTCTCATTTGTAACGGGTCTTTTTTTTCTTGTTCCAATGGTTACTATTGCATACCTTGTTTCTAGAGAAGATTGGCTAAACTGCATTGTGTTACTGATTTTAACTAATTTCTTAGTTGATACTGGTGCTTGGTTTTTTGGTAAAAACTTTGGTAAGAGAAAATTATGGCCTGAAATTAGTCCTAATAAGACGTTTGAAGGAGCTATTGGAGGAGTTGTTGTATCCATCACTCTATCGAGCCTTTTTATTCATTATTACTTTGAGAACTTAAGTATTTTTATCGTTATTTCTTTATTTTTCTTGACTGTTTTTGCCCAATTAGGTGACTTAATAGAATCAAAGATAAAACGACAATTGGGTGTAAAAGACAGCTCAAACCTTATTCCTGGACATGGTGGAATTTATGACCGTCTCGATAGTTTGGTCTTTATTGCACCTTTTTATGGTATGATGATAAAATATTTATTTTAAGGAGTTCTCTCTTGCCAGAAATATTCGAAAAAATTTTAATTTTCATGCTCTTTCTTGCCCCCCTCATTTTTTTTCATGAGTTAGGGCACTTTTTCTTTGCACGCCTTTTTGGCGTTAGAGTTGAGGTTTTCTCAATTGGTTTTGGCCCTAAATTGTTCTCTTTTAAAAGAGGTGATACTCAATATGCATTTTCCATAATTCCACTTGGGGGATATGTGAAAATGTTTGGTGATGATCCACTCACACCAAAATAGTTTACACCAGAAGAAGCAGCTGTGGCTTATACCCGGAAAGGAAAATGGGCTAGGTTTTGGATCATTTTTGGAGGACCACTCGCTAACTTTATTTTTGCCTATGTTATTTATTTTTTCTTAGTGATTGCTGGTGAAAAAGTTCCTCAAATAAAATTTGGAACTCTTTCACAAAATAGTATTTTACATCAAAGTGGAGTTAGAGTTGGTGATGTTCTTAAAAATGTTAATGCACAAGAAATTAGCAGTTTTGACGACTTGAATATGGTTGACTCTGACGTAACAAAATTAGTGGTCGATCGTCAGGGGCGAATGGTAGACATTAAAATGGATATCAAAGGAATGAAGCTCATTGAAGAGTTTTCAAAAACAAGTAAACCATTACGAGCTCCAATCCTAGTGAATGTTAAAGGAGAGAGTTTTTTAGTTAAAAAAGCTGGTGCTCAAATCCTTTCTTTAGAAGAACTCCTGAATGGAGCAGAGCAAAGATTAGAACTTCATAAATTCACTACAGACATTGGAGTGGAGTTTCATCCAAACTCTATCGATTATACTAAACTCTCAAAAATTGAGATTGCAAATAAGTCAACATGGATTGAAACATTTCAAGCACGAGGGTATTTTCCACGAGATTTACTCGTGAAAAATATTTTGATGGGTTCTGCTGCGGAAAAAGTAAAAATTAAAAAAGGTGACTTAATTATTGGTGTTGCAAGCCAAAATATTTTTAGCTTTGATGAACTTAAAGCTAATATAAAAGCCCTAAATGAAGAAAAGCCTATTAAACTTAAAATTGCAAATACAGCAGGGATCAAGGAAGTTTCAGTAACACCAACCTTTAGAGAATATAATGGTGAGAAGTACCTCAGTGTTGGAGTTGAAAGCGGTGTAAGCTTTTACTCTTTTATGGTTGATATTCAAAGCAAAGGTTTCTTTGACTCTTTAGGGAAAGCTTATCGGAGAACAGTTGAGGGCACGATCAAAGTTTTTATGGGATTTAAGAAGCTTATTACAGGAGAGGTTTCACTTAAACACGTTGGTGGGCCAATAGCAATTGGACAAGTGGCCTCACAATCATTTCATATAAGCCTTTCTATGTTTTTTAGGCTGATGGCCATAATTTCAATTAATCTAGGTGTTATAAACTTATTTCCTATTCCTGTTCTTGATGGTGGGCATCTTGTTTTTATTGGGCTGGAAGTTTTAAATAGAAAACCGCTTTCTAAGAAAAAATTAATGTATGCTCAGCAAGTGGGAATGTCTTTGTTGTTTTTACTAATCTTCGTTGCTTTGTATAACGATATAGCAAAATTCTTTTAGATGTATTTGTACATCGATACAACTCATGAAATAACAATTGGGTTACTAGACAAGAGCTTTGCTTGGTTGGGCTATGAGCATTTTACCTCGAAAAAGAGCTCTGCTATTCTTCATTATAAAATTCATAAAATGTTAAGTGCCAACGATTTAGAGATTAAGGATGTTGCGGGCATTATTTCTAGTGCCGGCCCTGGTTCTTATACTGGAATGCGAGTTTCAGAGGGCTTTAAGGATATAATGAACTGGCAAGGCCTGGAAACTTATTCATTTTATCATTTCAATATTCCCATGTATCTAAAACACTCTAAAGGGTGTTGGGTTGCCAAGGCGTTTAAAGGAGAATTCTTTATTTATACTTGGGATGAAAATGAAGGTTCAAAATCTTTAATTAAGGAGAGTAAGCTTGAGGGGCATGTTAGTAAGGTTCCTATATATAGCAGTTATGAGTCTTACAACTTTGAAAATGTTCAACTGACTAAAGACTTAATTTTAAATAATAGCTCAGAGCTTTTTTCATTGATTGTAAGTAATAAAGTGAATGAGGATCTTTACTACTTTAGAAGTCTTGATGATGAATTTGAAAGGAAAAAATGAATAAGTACTTTTTGATCCAAAATGAAAATATTTATAAAATATTTATCGTTATGTTCTTTTTATGGTTTTTATCTTACTTCCTGCTGCTTTTTATTTTTACATTTATTGTCGCAATTTATTTTTGGCTCTTTAGAAAAAAGAGAAATGACCTGGATGAAAAAAAGATGCTCGATGCAAATACAGTCGTCTCACCTACAAATGGAACCTTAGAAAGTATTGAGACAAGCAGTGATGTGAAAAGACTTACAATTAAGATGGGACTTTTTAGAAACTATTGTCTTTATATGCCTGTTAATGGTGAAGTTAGTAATTTTCAAACTGATGATAAATTAAATCAGCGAAGTCTTGCGATAAAAACAATTGGAAAAAAATCAGTGGTAATGAACTTTTTCGCTAGGATTCCAAAAACTAGCGGCAAAGTCTTGCTAAGAACAGGAGATCGAGGATCATTGGGTGCTACTGTTGGTTATTTGCCCTTTGGCGGAAAAGTTGTTATTGAAATACCTAGTGACAGTGAAATATTGGTCAAAAAATCAGATAAAGTGAAGGCTTATTCAACTTTTTTGGCAACCTTTAAGGATGATGATGAGTAATTCAAATAGAAGAATTGATAAATTTGCTTTCTTTTTACCCAATACTTTTACTGCTTTGAATCTTGGCTGTGGCTTTATGGCCATTATGTATTCGATGCAGGGGCGATTTTATTACGCGTGTATGTTGATTTTTTTAGGCGCAGTATTTGACTCTGTTGATGGGCGAGTTGCAAGACTAACAGGAACAGAATCTAGTTTTGGTGAACAGTTTGACTCTTTAAGCGATTTAATATCTTTTGGTATTGCTCCAAGTATTATTTACTATAATAAATTTTTGGTTGATTTTGGTCGTGCCGGAATGGTTGTCGCTTTTTTATTTTTGTTATGTGGCGCC
>JABJPQ010000216.1 GCA_018663815.1 Halobacteriovoraceae bacterium
AAGAAATGGCAAAAAAAATCACAGGTTTTATTAAGCTACAGATTGAAGCGGGTAAAGCAAATCCAGCACCACCAATCGGACCAGCTCTTGGTCAAAAAGGTGTTAACATTATGGAGTTCTGTAAGTCTTTCAATGCAAGAACTCAAAAAGAAGCAGGAACAATCTTTCCTACTATTATTACAGTTTATTCTGATAGGTCGTTTACGTTTATCACAAAAACGCCTCCAGCAACTTACCTCCTTAAAAAGCATTTAAAGAAAAAATCTTTTGCTAATAAACCAGGTCATGAAGTTGCGGGTACTGTGTCTGAAAAAGTTGTTGAAGAAGTTGCCAATGCAAAAATGGTGGACTTAACAGCGGCAAATTTAGATGCGGCAAAAAGAACAATCGAGGGGTCTGTAAGATCTTCTGGATTAAAGCTAGAGTATAAATAGTTTCGCACGAAACTGTAGGAGAATCTAATGAAAAAACTAAATAAAAAAAGACAAGAATCAAGAGCTAAGGTTGATTCGAATAAAATTTACTCTATTACGGAAGGTCTTGCTCTAGCTAAAGAATCTAGTTTTGCAAAATTTGATGAAACTGTTGAGGTGGCATTTAGACTTGGAGTTGACCCTAGACATGCAGACCAGATGATTAGAGGGGCGATTGTTATGCCCGCAGGTACAGGAAAGAAAATTAATGTTGTTGTTATAACATCAGGTGAAAATATTGCCAAGGCTGAGGCTGCGGGAGCAGATCTTGTTGGTGGTGATGATATTATTCAGAAAATCCAAGGTGGTTGGATGGAGTTTGACAGAGTAATTGCTACTCCAGATATGATGGGTAAAATTGGTCGAGTTGCAAGAATTTTAGGACCAAGAGGTTTAATGCCAAATCCAAAGCTTGGAACTGTTACAACTGATGTCGATAAAGCAGTTAAGGAACAAAAGGCCGGTAAAGTTGAGTATAGAACTGAAAAATCTGGTATTGTTCATGTTCCTTTTGGTAAAAAATCATTTGAAGATTCAGCTCTGATGGAAAACTTTAAATCTATTGCAGGCGCGATCGCAAGGGCAAAACCAGCAAGCTCAAAAGGTACATATGTAAAATCTGTTGTTGTTAGTACATCAATGGGGCCTGGGATTAAGCTTGATGCAAATGAAGTATTAGGACTAGCATAAATAAATTGTTGGGGTTGATGAAAGCCGGTTCGCAAGTAAGTGAATAAATCCTGCCCAAATTCCCCTCCGTATATAACAAGTAATTAGGAGGACATTAATGATTACAAGAGCAAGTAAAGACGCCGTAATTAGCGACCTCAAAGAGAAGATTACAAACTCAAGAGCAATGTTTTTGACCAATGTTGTTGGTATGAAAGCAAATGATTCTGTAGCGTTAAGAAAAACGATTAGAGAATCAAATGGTGCGCTTGTTGTAACGAGAAACTCTCTTTTTGGAAAAGCAGCTGAGGGAACTTATGCTGAAGAGCTATTGAAAGGTTTGAAAGGAACAAATGCAGTTGCATTTGCATTTGAGGATGCACCGAGCGTTGCTAAGGCTTTGCTTGAAACAAGTAAAGCGATTGAGTTAGTAAAATTAGGTAAAGGTTATTTGAACGAAGAGCTGCTCGAGGCTGAGCAAGTCATGGCACTAGCTAAACTTCCTTCAAGAGACGAAATGCTTGGTACATTATTAGCTACATTTAATGCACCAATTTCAGCCCTTGCTAGAGTTATGAACTCTATTAAAGATGAAATGGAAGCACAAAGTGTTGAAAAGCCAGCTGATTTAAAAGTAGAAGCGTAATTAACAAAGGCTTAAGCCTTAAACAAACATTAAAAATTTAGGAGATAAATATGTCAATCACAAACGAACAATTAATTGAGCACATTTCTGGAATGTCAGTTTTAGACGTTGCAAACCTTGTTAAAGAATTAGAAGATAAATTTGGTGTTTCTGCTGCACCTGTTGCTGTTGCCGGAGCTGGTGGTGGTGAAGCTGCTGAAGAAAAAACGGAATTTGACGTAGTTCTAGCGGAATGTGGTCCAAAGAAAATTAACGTAATTAAAGAAGTTAGAGCAATCACAGGACTTGGTCTTAAAGAAGCAAAAGAAATGGTTGAGGGTGCGCCTAAAACGATTAAAGAAGCTGTATCTAAGGATGAAGCGGAAGAGCTTAAGAAAAGACTTGAAGCTGCAGGTGCAAAAGCTGAACTTAAATAATTCTTGCACGGCGTAGAAATATAATGAAGGAAGTACACATTGTGGGCTTCCTTTATTGCGTGTGTAGTTGTAGTAAATAAAGTACTTAATTTAAAAATCATTTCGCAGGAGTCATTCAAATGACAAAAGTTTTTAGCCCAAACGAGTGGTACCGATGTAGTTTTGGAAGAAGCGAGCAGATAATTGAACCCCCATCATTAATGAGGCTTCAGATTAAATCTTATGAAG
>JABJPQ010000416.1 GCA_018663815.1 Halobacteriovoraceae bacterium
CTAATAAAGAAATAAAAATTATTGAAAGTTTTAATATTAAAGATGAAAAAACACTACACCGTAATGAGATTGTAAAACTCATCTGGAAAAATATTGCCATTCATCCAAATACTTTAGATGTTCATATTTATAATCTAAGAAAAAAGCTAAAACCTTTTAACTTTGGTATCAAGGCCGTTGGAAATGGACTCTTTCAATTTATTTTACTTACAAAAGACACTGCACTAAATAGCACAAAAGAAGAATCAGTCACTCAAGTGCCTGAAAATGTTTAGTCACTAAAAAATGAAACTCCTAACTTTTCTACTCCTGATATGCTGTTCGCAGGCTGTTTTGTGTCAAACAGAATTAAAAAACTCTAAAGAAGTTATTATAAAGACTGTAAAAGCCCTTTTACCTCAACTTAATAATCATAAAGGAATCAATACAGACGGTTGCCTATTTCAAAAAGATAAATGGGCTCAACTTGCACTGACAAAAGCTCCCTTTGTTGAAAAATTAACTTTCAGTAAAACATGTGACTTAGAAGGAAAATTTCAAGTTAAGATGGATTCATTTTTCCCCTTAAAACTCAAAATTAAAAATTTCAAAAACTTCACAGGAATTAAATCAAATATTAAACTAAGTATCATCCTTATTGATAAGCCAATACTTCGCATTGAAATGGTAAGAACCGTTATTAGTGGAAAAAAGGAACTAGAGTTTAGCCTTGAGTATGAAGTTTATATTGACCTCCTTAGTGAACACCCTATGCAAAAGCACAAGGGAGGAAAATTTCATTTAAAAAGAATCGGGAAAAAGATCATAAACAAAAGCTTTCCTGTTTTACTAAATTAACCCCTAAAATCGATACGACATACCAAACTGGACCTTGGGACCAACTCTTGTTTTCAACCATGAAACATCTAAAGAGTCATTACCATATTGATCACCTCGCATCTCATAAGCAAAAATTAACCTAGCACCATAACCTCTGGCCGTATAAAACTTAAAACCTGCTCCAAAATTATGCGAAATAATTGAGCCATCTAAAGTATCAGTTGCTGCCCCTTGATTTTCATTACCGGACTTATAGGTTGAGTTCGTAGAACCAAATTGAAGTAAGTACTGTAAATATGGAATAATAGAATAAGTTTTTGAAGGCATAGTTAGAGGATACATATTCGCTCCAATACCAAACAAGCTACTCTCTTCTTTAACAAATGCTCCCGCATGAGACATAACTCCATTTCTGTTAATTTCAAAAGTACCTATAAATGAAAAACGATGATACCACAAATTTTCATTGGCAAAATACCATTCAAGACCAGTTCTAAGCATAAAAGATGAAACATCTTGAGTATAATCATCTCCGGTATTATTTGGACTTGTTTTTTCTCTGGCCGAAGAATAAGAAAATAATCCAAAAACTTCGAGGTTCTTGCTAAGTAAACTAATATTTTGGTTATCCCACTCTGTCATTTGCCGCTGAGACCCAGTCGCATTTAAGGGTAAATCCTCTGCTCCTTCAGCTAAGGGAATACCAAGATCTCTTGGATCCTTAGTCACATTTGGAACATCATCACTTACGAGCATACGAGAATCATCTTTAGTAATTTTTACTGCCGGTGTGATCTTCAATTTCAAGACTTGTTCATCTCTTAAAAAATCGGCATTAACAACGCGATAGACTGACCAAACAGACCTCGTAGGAGAAAGCTTAATACAAACACCTCGACCAATAACTCCGGCAGAAACAAAAAACTTCGCATGGTCACCTTTAATTAAACCATCTTCAATTCCCCGATTAACAAGAATTGTTTTTTTGCTTACAGACGTTTTAACAATTCTCAACGTTAGTTTTCCATCAATCTCTAAGGCCAATAAACCACTAGAAAAAATCACTAAAGTAATCAATACGATCTTTTTCATTTTTTATCCTAAAAAAATTTGCTTAAACTTACACCTATCTTAGCTTCTAAGTAATTAGTACGATTAGGCAGTGTGCCCAAATCATCATCCCTAACAACCCGTTCACTAATAATATTTTCAAAGCCACCAGTCACTCTTAGACCAAAACTATTATTAAAATTATACTTAAGCCCTGCTCGCAGACCTGGAAAAGTAAAAATTTGATAATTTCCAACTTCACCTGTAGAGACATTAGATAAGCTTGCAATACCATAGCGAAACAAAATCCCTATATAGACAATATTAACGTTGATTGCATGTGGTTGTCTAAAAGGATACCAATTCAGATGAGTCGCTAAACTATACTCGGTACTTCGTACATTTAATTCCCCACCAAAGTAGGCATCATTTGCTTTTCGCCCACTAAACTCCATTGTAAAATATTTAAGCCGATCATAGTTTCTAAAAAAATAATATTCCAAACCGAGTTCAATGTCATATCGGCTTTGTTGGGTTGTCTCAGCATCATTAATATTTTCATTATTAATTAAATTAAGTCCAAATCCTACAAAAGCTTGATAATCAAAATCATGCGCTAATAAATTATTTCGCCTTTCCTTTTCTCTCACAAGACTATATTTGTTTAACATTTGAGCTAATTGACGATCGTTATATTTTGCAGACCATGTACCACCTTCGTTGACAATTTTGTCGTAAAGCTTGGCTTCCTCTTGTGTATGAAGCTCGCGGCTATTCTCTTTGGACTTTTTATAATTTGGTTGGAGTCCACTTTTCCCCAAATAACCAAGCCCCCCCCTTTCCTGCTCTTTATAAAACTCTTTTCTATCAAACTGAGGGTTGTTATATTTCTGTAAAAAAGAAATTACCATTTTGTTAAATGTTTGAACTCTCTTTCTCTTTGAAAATTCTTTGCCATGAGGGCTACTATATAAGCCATTGGCATAGAGCTTATCATCACCCAAATGCGATTCCCATTTATCAATATCAAGGAGTTCAATATCATGATCATAATGCTTCTCACTTGCATGAGGCGATTCAATAACTGTGTAATTAAATTGCTTCTTAGCTAGAGTATCACCTTGCAATAACGAATCTTTAACTTCGGCATTTACATTATCTCCAGTAACAATCGTCTTTCGCTTGACTGTCAACTTTGCTCTTCCCTGTAACATTTGGGTTTCACTCAAAAGTATAAAACGCTCACCATTAAGAATGGAGCTTGCATCATGGAGTTTATACACCATC